>DJXC01000242.1 GCA_002449575.1 Ruminococcus sp. UBA7014 | reverse complement strand
CCTTTTTGAGTTCGTCACTCTGGATAACCTCGTTATAAAGTTCCTGTAAAGTTTTCATGATAAATACCTCCTGATATGATTAGTGGCTTTGTTACATTCATCCCATGTAGTATGATGTCCGGTCATATTCCTTGTGACCACAGTCTATGCATATAGTCAGCTCCAATATCACCATAGTATAAGTCACACTCCAGATGGAACACCAGTCATTAGACCCGCACCAGCTACCGGGTTCTACGGTTGCTGCACAGCCGTCAGTCAGCCAGTCACGGTCTGCACCGCCGGCAACGGCTTCCAGCTCCTCAGCAGAAAGTTCTGCATCTTCCGCATTGATTGCAAATCCGCTTGCTTCGATGATTTCCGTCACCTGTTCTGCACTCTGTGCATTTGCGAGTTTTCTGTTTCAGTTCTTCACGCATTTTTAAATTTTCTGCCATTGGAATTACCTCCTAAAAAGTTTCTAATATTATTATAGCATATCAAATCTTGTTTGTCATTCACCAATCTGGTGAAAATGCAAATTTTATATGATTTCACAAAAAGCGTCTTTTTGTTTTGTGAAATTTGCATAATTATTTTGTTTCTTTTCCAACTCTGTCATAAATATTCACTAGTCCACGTTCATTCAGTCCCAGTCGACATTTCAGACATACTTTTCCTTCGGAAGTAGTTTCAAATTCATGCACGCCTCCAACAGGACAGTAATTTCTGTCATTGTTAATCCAGTAATCCGTCCATGTGAAATAGAATTGATAAGGACAGCCGACTTTTCTGCCATCAGGTGCATAGTTATCAAATAGACTAATTCCGCCATTCACGCTGTTGAGTTCTTCTTCTGAAAGTTCTTTTTCCTGTTCATCAATCAGAAATTCATCAGCAGAAATATCAAATCCAAGTTTTTTTGCTGCAACAGAGGTCATTTCGGGCGTGATTTCTCCTCCAATCATAAGACTGTCTAATATTTTGAGATACTGCAATCTTATGTTCATATCATTATCGATTGCATTTTTAAATCTGGTCAACTCTATCATAAACTCACCTCATTATCATGTTTGCTGAATATCAAGCCGTTGCCTTTCGACAAGTTCTGCAAAATATCCGCCTTTTTGAATTAGTTCTTCATACGTTCCGTCTTCAATAATACTGCCAAAGAAGAAATAACAGTTGTCAGCATGACAAAAGCCACTGCACCACCTGCTCCGGCAAGACGATTTTTTGCAAATGCGAGCGTACTTTTTCTCTTACCGCTTGGCTGGAAGTTTTGCGATGGAAATTTCTTTACCTTTCTCAGCTGAACAGGAACGTGATTGGAGAAATGCTTTCCGTTACGATTTTGACATCATATTTTCCGTCTGTTATGGTCACTGGTGCATAAGCAATCATTCTGCCGTATTCGTCCTGTTCGGTAGTGGAAATGACGGATTCTGTTGTGCCAATGCGGACAGTCATACCAGATGTGACAGTGCCCTTGTTGGTATCCAGTACCATAATCTGTGCCATACCATTTTCCACAACGGCTGTACCATTTGCAACTGTTTCCAGCTGACCGACCGTACCCCATGCGAACAGACCTCCCAAAAGAAGAATGACTGCTGCAAGAATTGACCAAATCGCTGGATTGGTGACACGGAGATAATCTGTCAGCTGTTCTGGAGAAGAAATGCTCTCCAGTGATTTTTGACGGAATATACTATTTTTTTGCTGTTCTTCCATAGTTTCCTCCTGTAAATATTAAATAATATTTTTTGTAATTGTCAGAATATTTTGTCCGTCTTTATATTCATAGGATACATCATCCATTGTTTTTTTGACCAAGAAAATGCCAAGACCGCCTTTTTTGCGTTCTTTGAGTGGAATTTTCACATTTGGGTCTGGTTTGGCAAGCGGGTCATATTGTTTTCCGTTATCAATAAAGCTAATCGTAACCGCAAGCGGTTCTTCTGTAATACTGGCTCTGATGATAGCTGGACCTGTTTCAGGATGATAGGCATAATTTGAAATATTCACAAAAATTTCTTCGACAGCAACATCTATCTGTGTGATGATTTTGATTCCGCAGTTGAGCTTTTCAAGCTGACTGTCTACAAAAGCAAGCACTTGAGGAAGATTTTCCTTTGTTGCCGGAATATCTAATTGTTTCATAGGCATTGCTCCTTATTCAATATTCAGGTTATCAATAAAGCCCGTGACTTCAAAAATTTCCATGATTTCACTGCCGACATTTTTGACAACCATTTCGCCCTGTTCCTCCATCACTTGCATTGCCATCAGAAGCACACGCAGACCTGCACTCGAAATATAGCGGAGTTCTGCAAAATCGAACACAAGCTTGTCAATGTCTTCTAAAGCTGGTTCTAAGCGTTCTTCCAGTTCAGGGGTGGTGAGGGTATCCAGTCTGCCTTCCAAAGCAACTGTTAATACATTTCTGTGTCTGTTCATTGTAATTTTCATAAAAATGACCTCCATTAAAAAATATTATTGCAGTAATGTGACTGCAAGCATTGTCAAATCATCAAACTGCGGTGCATCTCCAACAAATGCATTGACGGCTGTATGGACATTTGTCAATAATTGCTGAGGCATTGCATCAGGGTTCTGGTTCAAAGTTTTTACCAGCCGTTCTGTACCGAATAATTCTTCATATGCATTTGTGGCTTCCGGCACACCGTCTGTATAGATAAATAATGTACTGCCTTTGCGCATGGTACAAACAATTTTGCAATGCCAGTACGTTCCAATGCCAGAAACAGGAAAAATTCCATACATGCAGAAGCAAGCTTGCACAGCCAGCCTAATGCAAAATGTATCTCGATTGCTTTTCCTGTTTATCACCTGTTTTCATATTTTCTGTCCGATACGTTTGAGCAGGGCATCTTTTTTTTCTTTCCAACCGCCTTTGTAATAAGTGCAAGTAATCAGGTCTTTTGCAAGATAATCTGTCGGGTGGTCTCTGACGGCAATTGCACGGCATCCGCCACAGCAGTTGGATTTATATGGACATACCTGACATTCCGGATTGTGTTGCATAAAGTCACTGACACGGAAATTGATAATCTCCATATATAAAGAGTGACTGTCCAGAATTTCTTCCAGCGGTGTTTCCAGCATATTCGGGAACTGCTCTTCTATCGGACTGCCTACCATGGACATGCACGGCAGAACATTTCCTTTTGGGCTGACATACATTTCACGGCGCACATGTCCGCACATCAGCGTTTTGCTGAAATTCTGTTCAGGAATGTTTTTTTCGTTGTAAGAACCGGAGGTTTCCAGCTGTTTTTCGTAATTAAAAAAGCCTTCCAGCCCTAATGAAATTGGCTTGCCGTCTGCGAAATACTGCGGAATGTATTCCAGAAATGCTTCATACATTTCTTCCTGCGAGAGATAATGTTCCGGCTGATTTTTCCATTCTCCCTGCGGAGAAGCATTCCCGATTTTCAGACCGAAACAGCCGAGCTTTGCCAGCAGATTGACAGAATCACGAATACTGTTTTTATTTTCTTTGAACAGTACCATAGAAGCGGACGTTCTGATGCCACGTTCCTGACAACGGCGGAACGCATTGATGACTATTTTTTCTGCGCCTTTGACCCCTCTCATCCAGTCATGATAGCCCACACCATCAAAGCTGAACTGGATAGATGGACGCATATGCCGTTTTTCGAGTTCGTCCAGAAACTTGTCTGTGATTAGCAGGCCGTTGGAATAGAGTACCGGTATCACCATGCCACGCTTTAAGATTTCATCTACCAGATTCCAGAAGTCTTTCCGGAGCATCGGCTCACCGCCTGTCAGTTGCAGACCTTTGATACCGCATCGTGCAAAAGCATCCAGCATGGTCATCAGCTGTTCCCATGAGGGTTCTCCCTGCAAAGCGTGCGGAGCAGACATAAAACAATGCTTGCATTGATAATTGCATTTTCCAGTAATTGACCACTGTACGCTTTCTTTAAATCTTGCAGAATAAAAACGATATTCCTGATTAGGATTTAATGTTTCGCCTTGCTTGCAAGGAAAGATAAAACCGCCATATTCCCATTTTTCATACCAAGCACGGTCACACTCCGGAAGTGCATTCCAGTCAATGGGGGTATTGCCGTTGCAGGCTTTCAGCAAATGCCATTCATGTTCACGAAAAAATTCTGTTTTTGGATAATACAGATTCTGAATTGCATAGGGAAGCCGTTTCCAGCCACGCAAAGCATACATTGGTGCAAGAAGATAATATTTTATCATTATAAACTCCTATTACAATTTGCTCACTAGTTTTATTATAGCACAAACAGCGATTGCTTGTCACTCACCAATTCGGTGAAATTGCAATTTTTGTATCAATGCACAAATTCTAATAAGCAGATTTGTGGTAAATTGCTAAAATATTGTGCAAAAAATTGTGAAAATCAACAAAAATCAATAATTTATTCAATTGGAGAGTGACATTTTCTGTATTTTATGGTAAAATAGAAGAAAAAAATAAGGAGAATAAATATGGGATACAGCAAAGCTTAAACGATGGCTTAAGTTCAATCTCT
>DJXC01000153.1 GCA_002449575.1 Ruminococcus sp. UBA7014 | reverse complement strand
GGAACTAAAAAGTCCAGTGTTCTGTCAATTTTTTTGACAACTTTAAAACGCTTCACCAGAATTATATAAAGAATGAACCCGGTCAGATAAGGGACAGCAAGAATCCAGATAATCAGCCACATATACTGCTGACTGAAAAGCAGACTTTTGAATGCTCCGGCAAAGTACAGAATCAGGAATGACAGCAGTGCAAGCAGATTGCAGAATCCTCTGCTTTCCAGGTGAATTCTGACACGTTTTCCGTGTTTATAAATAAAGTCGTCCTCGTCATACTGCTGCATTAATGATTGACAATCTTGAATCCGGCATCTGTGAGGGCCTGCCGAATCTGACGGATATGTTCATAATTTCTGGTTTCGAGAACAATCCGGAGAACACAGTCAGTAATATCACTGTCTTCGCTTGCACGTTCGTGATGAATTGAAACAACATTTCCGCCAAGGTCTGCCAGAATTGCCGAAACGCCTTTTAACTGTCCGGGCTTGTCTTCGAGCTGAATGGTCAGTGTGTCGCTTCTGCCGGATTTCAGCAGACCACGCTTGATAACTCTTGACAGGATAGTGACATCAATATTGCCGCCGGATACCAGGCAGACGATATTTTTTCCTTTCATATCAGGAATCTTATTGAACATCACCGCTGCCGCCGGAACTGCGCCTGCACCTTCGGCGATAAGTTTATGCTGTTCAATCAGAGCCAGAATTGCAGAAGAAACTTCATCATCTGTCACAGTGACAACACCATCAACATATTTTCTGACAAGCTCGAAAGTATGTTCGCCGGGTTCTTTGACCTTGATGCCATCTGCAATTGTGCCGACTTTATCCAGGCAGACAATTTCGTCCTGCTGGAGTGATGCCACCATAGAAGGCGCACCGCTTGCCTGTACACCATAAACACGAATTTTCGGATTCAGGCTTTTCAGGGCGAATGCCACACCAGAAATCAGACCGCCCCCGCCAATCGGTACGACAACAATATCCACATCCCGGAGCTGTTTGCTGATTTCGAGTCCGATAGTCCCCTGCCCTGCAATCACATCTTCATCATCAAACGGATGAATGAATGTATAACCTTTTTCGTCACGGAGTTCAAGAGCCTTCTGGTAGGCATCATCATAGACTCCCGGTACAAGGCAGACTTCTGCGCCATAGCCTTTTGTGGCTTCTACTTTGGAGATAGGCGCACCGTCCGGCAGACAAATCAGCGATTTAATGCCATTTTTTGTAGCAGCAAGAGCCACGCCCTGCGCATGGTTTCCGGCAGAACAAGCAATTACGCCTTTTGCCTTTTCCTCATCACTCAGCTGTGAAATCTTGTAATATGCACCCCGAACTTTAAAAGAACCGGTAATCTGTAAATTTTCTGTTTTCAGATATACATTAGCATCCGGACAGAGTTTCGGCGCATAAATAATATCTGTCTGCCGGATAACATCTTCCAGCACATAACTTGCATGATAAATTTTATCAAGTGTCAGCATAAAAAATCACTCCTTGCTTTCAGAATCCTGTGCTTCTGCACAGCAAAGCTGTTCAATAAACTGCCGGGCAGCACGGGCAGAACGTCCGCTTTTTCTCATCGCAAACTGTTCGGCTTTCAGTATGATAGTATCTGTATCTGTTTGCAGTCCGGCATCTTCGGCAAGTTTCAGGACAATATCCAGATAAAGCTGTTTATTGGGCTTATCGAATAAAATCTGAATACCAAATCTTTCAGAAAGCGAAATAGTTTCCTGCACAGTATCATTTCTGTGAACTTCGTCCCCTGCTCTCTGGGAAAAAGTTTCCCGGACAATGTGTCTCCGGTTGCTGGTGGCATAGATGACAGTATTATTCGCCCTTGCGGAGATACTGCCTTCGAGAACGGCTTTCAGTGCGCTGAAATCGTCATCATTTTCCTGAAAGCTCAGGTCATCAATGAACAGAATAAATTTCAGCGGATTTGTGTTTAATTCTTCCAGCAGTTCAGGCAGCAGATGCAGTTCATTTTTCGATAATTCGATAAGTCTTAACCCATCATCAGCAAACGCATTGGCAACAGCTTTGACAGTCGCTGATTTTCCTGTTCCGGCTGAGCCATACAGCAGAATATTTGATGCATGAAAGCCTTTGAGCAGAGCCTTTGTATTATCCACGACCTGTTTTCTCTGCTGGTCATAGCCGACCAGTTCACGAAGCTGAATAGCATCCGGACTGGAAACGGGTTTCAGGGTATAGCCCTTGTCTGACATATCTGATAATTTCATCTGAAACATTTTGTATTTTGCCCAAATACCAAAGCCGTATTTATTTATATTGAACAGACGTTCAAACCAGAGAATTTCAAGATTGATTTCTTCAGCATACCAATCCGGCTGAAGTCCTTCATATCCGGTAAATTCGCCGTAACCCATGATGAAATAATGCTGTTTCATCATATCTGATGAGATAGCAGCCATTTTAGAGAGATAACGAAGTTCCCTTCTTGCAGATTTCAGCATTGTTTCCGGAACGCACAGCCCTTGCGCCTCAAACCAGGTACAGGGAGTTTCTGCGGAAAGCACCAGATTTGTCAGATATTCCGTCCAGTTGTCCGTATGTGCCTGATAAAGCCGGTTTACAAAGCGATAAAATTCTGCTTTTCTGACCCACCAGTCAATTCCATTTTCTCCTGTAATTCTTAAAAGCTGATGAAATGCATGAAATACACTGTCTTCTTCCAGACAGCGGAAAATCACCAGTTCGTCCAGTCTGTCATGTAAATCATGAAACATTACTTGATACTTCCATTTCTGATAGATTCCACTAAACCGCCGTTTTCAATAATTGTCTGGATAAATGCCGGGAACGGCTCGACCTGATAATCTTCTCCGGTTGTTTCGTTATGCAGAATACCATTATCCAAATCTGCCGTAATGGTATTGCCTTCCTGAATAGCATCCGCCGCCTTTTCAGATTCTACAATTGCAAGTCCAATGTTGATAGCATTTCTGTAGAAGATTCTTGCAAAACTTTTCGCAATGACCAGAGAAATACCGCTTGCCTTGATAGCAATGGGGGCATGTTCACGGGACGAACCGCAGC
>DJXC01000243.1 GCA_002449575.1 Ruminococcus sp. UBA7014 | reverse complement strand
ATTTGTCTGCAATTTCAGTTGCACTGATAGTATCAGTCAGCAGCCGGATTTCCATGCTGTGCATATGCAGACCGTTTTGAGCGAAATGCAGACGCATTGTCGTAAACTTTGAGAACAGCGGAATTTCCTTTCTGAATGAAACCGGTTTTCCGTCTGTACCGTTCCATGTGAATGTACCGCTTGCTGTTCCCATACTGAAAAGTGTGACTGCCATCTGTGCAAGTTCGCCTTCTGTACTGGAAGCTGTCAGAATGATTTCATACCAGCCGGGCTTTTTTAGATTCAGTGCAAAGCTGTAATCTGTATTTTTCTGAGCAGAAACATGTTCCAGATTCAGTATAAAATGCTCATCTGCATCATAGAATTCTACTGGTGTGGAATCGGAAGTATCTTCTTCAGGGCGATGAATGATTTCAATTTCATCTGCTTCACCAAGCAGCCGCTTCATAGCGTTGGTATGCATGATAAAATTGCAGATATTAGCGGCATTTCTCTGGAGTTCAGCACGGGTTAAAGAGCCGTTCTGCAACGATTCCAGAAGATTATCTTCATGACTGACACAATCGGCGCAGACCATATAGACATCATTCTGCGCACGAACCATAGCAGAAAACTGTGTTTTATCCGGAGTCTGACGGTTCTGGTTTAGGTTTGCCCACCAGTCTGTCATGACAAAACCTGTAAAGCCCCATTCTTTTCTTAGAATTTCAGTACACAAGTCATAATTGCAGGCTGTCCAGATGCCATTGACTGCGCCGTAAGTTGTCATAATGGATTTTGCATGACCTTCTTTGACGGCGATTTCAAAACCTCGTAAATAGAGTTCTCTCAATGCACGTTCGGAAACGACAGAATTCAGGAAATGACGGTTTGTCTCCTGATTGTTTCCACAGAAGTGCTTCAGCGTTCCGGTAACTCCGGATTTATGCAGCCCCTCAAGTTCAGCAGAAGCGATAGTTCCGGTTAAAAGCGGGTCTTCGGAGAAATATTCAAAATTTCTGCCGTTGAGCGGGTGTCTGTGAAGATTCATGCCCGGCGCAAGCAGACAGTCAACATGATTTGCTGTCATTTCCATACCGACATCTGTAAAGAGTTCTGTAATCAGTTCTTTGTTGAAAGTAGCGGCTAACATTGTGCCAATCGGCAGACTGAAAGCTTTTGTACCACAGTCAAGGCGCATTCCGGAAGGACCATCAGAACAGCAGGCAGCAGGAATGCCGTAAGCTTCGAGGGCATCAGAAACACCGCCGAATGCAGAAGCTGTACCGGGAGTGACACGAGGACTGCCCATACCTTCTCCACGGACTATCTGACAAAGTTCCTCATCAGAGAACTGTGCAATAAATTCCTGCATAGTGACTTTTTTATGAAGAACATCAGCGAGGACGGATTTTTTTTCTGTAAGCGGAAATTCTTCTGGCAGATTTTCCAGAATCCGGGCAGATTCATCATAATTCAGCAAAGGTGTATGTTCTGTTTTTCCGGGCTGACTGGTTAAACGTTCAAAGGCTTCTACGGGTGCGGCTGCCTGTCGTTTCTGCGGACTGGGAATAAGTTCCGGAATCTGAATGAAAGCTTCTGCTGTTGCCTTTCGGACATCTGAACCAATATAGAATTCATAAATTCCGGGTTCAAGAACATTACAGTACGGGAAAGCCGTTACCTTTCTGTCATCATAGGAAACGGGCGGAACAAGCGGCATGACAAGTTTTTGCATTTCTCCGGGCTGGAGCATTTTTGTTTTCTGATATGCTGTCAGCACTCTTGCAGGCTTGTCGAGTTTGCCGTCCGGAGCTTTACAGTAAATCTGCACAACTTCCTTTCCGGGAAAGTTTCCGGTATTGGTAACAGTAAGATTCAGATAAATCTGTCCATCCTCCTCATTGATGAACCAGTCACCGGAACGGATTGCAAAACTGGTATAACTCAGCCCATAGCCGAACGGATAGCGGACTTTTTTTCTGGCATCTTCAAATGTTTCAAAATAGCGATAGCCGACATAAATATCTTCCTTGTAGAAATTTTTATCTCGATTGCCGAAATTGGCATCAGATGGATAATCCGAAATCTCATAAGCAACAGTATCCGGAAGTTTACCGGACGGGGAAATTTCTCCGGTCAGAACTTTTGCAGTCCCTGTACCGCCGGTCATGCCGCCATGCCAGATATACAGAACCGCATCCGGCTGATAATTATCTATAAAATGCATGTCGATAATATTTCCGGTATTGAGCAGAACAACAGTTTTCTTAAAATATTTTCTGGTAAGTGCAAGCATCGTTTCTTCTTCATCTGTAAGCAGATAAGAACCTTTTTCGAGCTTGTTATCCTGTTCTTCTCCGGCGGTTCTGCCGATAAGAATGACAGCAGTTTCGGCAGTTTCGGCGATTTCTTTGACAAGAGAATCTGCAAGCGGCATTTCTTTTTGTGACCACGGCTCACCACTCCAGCCGCTGCCAAATTCATAGGGGTGCTGTTCCTCCCATGCCTGATAGACAGAAGCTAATTTCTGATTGATTTTCATTCCGGCATTTTTCAGACCTTCCGGCACACTGACAACATGCGACACGTTTACCATACCGCCCGAACCTGTACCGGATTTGTAATAATGCAGCTGAATTCTTCCGAACAGTGCAATTTCCTTATTTCTGTCAAGCGGCAGAGCCTGATTTTTATTTTCCAGCATGACGATACCTTCGGCAACAGCCTGTGCCGCTGTGTCAAGATAATGCTGCCAGTCCAACACTTTTTTCATAAAATTTAATTATCCTTTCTGATAAAGCTTATCTGCAACTGAAATTAACAAATCATATAATTCCAGATTTTTCTGATATTTTTTCGGAATGCCGGAAAGTCCGAGTTTTGCACCCAGCAGATTTCCGGCAATTGCCCCGGTGGAATCGCTGTCGCCGTTATGATTCACGGCTGCTCTGATACACATATCAAAATCATCTTCAAATTTTTCAGCACAATAGACAGCAATTGCAAGGGCTTCTTCACCGACCCAGCCTTCTCCAAGACGCATAATCGCCTTTTCAGGCATTTCTGTAGATTCAGCCAATTCAAGAGCCTGTTCCATAATCCGGACGAAATCCGGAAGATTTTCGGCATCCGGGAACATTTTCCGGACGGTATGCAAAGCGGTATAGCCTGCATCACGAATATCATAATTTTCCTGTGCAATCAGGCGAATCATTTCGGAGAACATTCCGGCAGGCAGCCAGCCGAGGTCATGCCCGTGTGTAATCGCTGCCGCTTCACAGCCAAGCCGGACGGTTTGTTTCTCATCCAGACCGGAAACCAGTCCGATGGGCGCAGTCCGCATGACACCGCCGCAGCCTTTGCTGTGATTTTCAGGATTTTCAATCGTTCCTTTTCCGCCGTTCTGGAGTGCGCTCATGCAAGTCAGACCGGGCGCACGTCTTGCAAACAACTCCGGCACATCCAGAAGTCCCGTGCCGATATCTCCATGAAAACTTTTGTTTTGTGTCAGATACCAGTCAAGATACGCTTTCCGGATAGAATCTATATAGTGTTCCGGACTTTCTGCATTCAGCAGTCCGGCAGCCGTGAACAGTGTCATCTGTGTATCATCTGAAAAAACAGCTTTGCCATTATGCAGCACATATTCTGTAATCCCTTCTGAGCCGAATTTGAGAATAATATGTCTTCTTCTCATGAATTCGACTTCATAACCAAGAGCATCTCCGGCAGCACCGCCAACCAGACATCCACGGTATTTTCTAAGATTCTTCATCATTTCGCTTCCTTTCAGTATGAGAATTTTATCTATTATAGCATATTTTTCAGGATAAGTCAATTATTCAAAAATATATTTCTGAAAATAAATAAATTTTAAAATTATGTTCATAAAAAATTTACAAAAAATGTCCAAAAACTATTGAAATTTAATGCAAAATATGATACAATATAAATAATATTAAACGTTTAACCATCCGTAAATCCATGAGCTAAAAATCAATAAGGGGGATTTTTATCATGACTTTCAAAAAATTAGCTGAACTTTTTACAGCCGCTGTCATGGTTGCCAATGCATCTGTTATGCTTCCGGCATCTGCCGCAGAAGATACCGTTCTGCATAATGCGAACTTTGAAAACGGTACAGATGGCTGGGCAAGTTTTGGCGGCACTTCCGTGACGACAACTAATCATGAACATCATGAAGGTAACAGCTGCCTGTATGTATCCGGCAGAACTGACAGCTGGCAGGGAGCTTCTCTTTCCGGAGACAGTCTGCTGACTGCCGGAAAGACATATCAGTTCAGTGCATGGGTACAGGCTTCCGGCACTGATACCATTCAACTCACACTGAAATATACAGACGGTTCTGGAGCTGCACAGTATAAAGGCATCAGCAGTGCGGATTCCACCAAAGGCACATGGGCAGAAATCAGTGCAAGCTATGACATTCCGGCAGATGCTACTGACATTCTGGTATATTTTCAGACAGCTTCCGGCACGGCAGATTTTATGGTAGATGATGTTACTATCAAAGGTCAGGCAAGCTGGAGTACAGAGGCTCTTGACAGAACACCTCTGAAAGACGTATATGCAAAATATTTCAAAATTGGCTGTGCTGCAACTCCGTCCGAACTGAATACAACAATTTCTCAGGATATTGTAAAGCATCATTTCAACAGTCTGACACCCGGCAACGAACTCAAACCGGATGCTGTTTTGAATCAGGCAGGTTCTCAGGCAGTCGGTGACAATGTGACTCCGGCAATTTCTCTGGATGCTGCAAGATATACTCTGAAATTCTGTGAAGACAATCACATTCCGGTCAGAGGTCATGTACTTTGCTGGTACAGTCAGACACCGGACTGGTTCTTTAAAGAAGGTTTCAGAAGTGACGGCGAACTGGTTTCCAAAGAAATTATGAATCAGCGTCTTGAAAATTATATCAAGGCTGTTCTGAATCAGGTTTCTGTAGAATTCCCGAATCTGAATGTTTACTGCTGGGACGTTGTCAACGAATGCTATATGGATGATGGCTCTCTCCGTCCGGCTGGCACAGACACACGAAAGGAACAATCCTACTGGACACTGGTTTATGGCGACAATTCCTATATTGAAAATGCCTTTACTTATGCAAGAAAATACGCTCCGAAAGGTACAAAATTATTCTACAATGACTTTAACGAATATATTCCTGCAAAGCGTGATGCTATCTATAATATGGTTGCTGACCTGAAAGCGAAAAATTTAATTGATGGTATCGGAATGCAGTCTCATCTTGATGTCGGCTATCCGGATGCCAATCTTTACAAGCAGTGCATTGAAAAATTCAATCAGCTTGGTCTTGAAATTCAGGTAACAGAACTGGATATTACAGATTATGACAACGGCGCAGATTCTGCAAAGCAGGTACAGGCTTATCACGATATTGTAAACACTATCGTGGAAGAAAAGAAGAACGGCGCAAATATCACAGCTCTGGTATTCTGGGGCATTACGGACGGCACAAGCTGGAGAAAGAACGGCGCACCTCTCCTGCTAAATGCCGATTACTCCACTAAGCAGACCTATAACGAAGTAGAAGCTATCATTCCGGAAAGTGAATGGGGCAAGGCAGAAGAACAGCAGCCTACAGAAGAAATTCTTCCTCCCGGTTCTTTTATTGCCGGAGATGTCAGCGGTGATAAAGTTGTCAATATCTATGACTTGATTCTGCTGAAAAAACAGCTTCTTTCTTCAGATGCCGGAAAAGCGGATACAGAATATTATTATCTGCACCGTGAGAGTGATGTCAATTCTGACGGAGAAATCAATCTTCTGGATGCAGTTGCTTTACAGAAATATCTGCTCGGACAGATAGAAGCATTTTAATAATTAGACAGAAATCCCCCTGATTCTTTCCGGAATCAGGGGTCTTTCCGTATTCCAAAATAGGAGATTAGAAAGGAAGATGTCATTATAATAATGTAATGCCGTGTTCTGCACATTTCTGAATCATATCATCCGGCCAGATGGAAGCCTGTACTTCACCGATATGTGCCTTTTCCAGCAGAAGCATACAAAGTCTTGACTGTCCGATACCGCCGCCGATAGTCAGGGGCAGTGTACCTTCTGTAATCATTTTGTGATAATCGTACTTGTTTCTGTCGAGGGCATCTGCTTCCGCAAGCTGTTTCTGGAGAGAAATTTCATCTACACGGATACCCATGGAAGAAATTTCAATGGCTTTCCGGAGGGTTTCATTCCAGAAGAATAAATCACCATTTAAAGTCCAGTCGTCATAATCGGGAGCTCGTCCGTCATGCCGCTGACCGCTTTTCAGTTTTCCTCCAATCTGCATGATAAAAACTGTTCCGTGTTCTTTGCAGATGAGGTCTTCTCTTTCTTTCGGGGTCTTATCCGGAAAACGGTCTTCCAGTTCCTGCGTTGTGATAAAATATACTTCTTCTTTCAGAGTCGTCTTGAAAATCGGATAACGCAGATTGACTTTTCTTTTTGTGAACACAATTGCCTTGACGATATTTCTGACAGTTTCTTTCAGAAATTCCAGAGTTCTCTGGTCACGGGTGATGACTTTTTCC
This sequence comes from Ruminococcus sp. UBA7014, assembly GCA_002449575.1. Lineage (GTDB taxonomy): Bacteria > Bacillota > Clostridia > Oscillospirales > Ruminococcaceae > UBA3855. Next base: position 17 of record DJXC01000243.1, on the reverse strand, counting down.
CAGTCCCACTGGTCAAC
>DJXC01000184.1 GCA_002449575.1 Ruminococcus sp. UBA7014 | reverse complement strand
TATTTTTATAATTCTATTATAGCACAGCTATCAGAAAAAAGCAAGTCCAGGTTCAAAAACAGATATTTGTTATGAAAAATTATCACAGACACTTGACAATTTTATTAATTTGTGGTATGATTAATTTATTATAAATGAATGATTTTGTGTCCTTTATGACACAGAACGAAACGGAGGTACTGCCATGGGATTTTTTTCCAGAATGATTGATATTTTTAAATCTAATGTCAATGATTTGATTGACCGAGCTGAAGACCCCGAAAAAATGGTGAAACAAATTATTGCTGATATGCAGCAGGAGCTGAATAAATCAACTCAGGCACTCGGAAAGGCTGTCGCCAGTGAACGCCTTGCACAAAAACAGTATCAGGAAGCACAGCGCAAAGCTGCTGACTGGGAAGCCAAGGCAAAAGCTGCCCTTGCTGCCAATAATATAGAACTTGCTAAACGTGCTCTGGCTCAGAAAGTCAAGGCAGATGAAGAAGTTGCCACTTATAAAGAAATGTCTGAAACCATTTCCAGCCAGACTGAAGCTATCCGCACACAGGTTGAAACCCTCAAAGCCAAACTTTCCGAAGCGAAAAGTCGTCAGGCAATGCTGATTGCCCGTTCTCAGATGGCAGATACCAAAAAAAGTCTTGCACAAACTATCAGCGGAATCGATACTTCCAGTGCTTATGAAAAACTCAACCGCATGGAGGAAAAAGTCACCCGGAAAGAAGCCGAAGCTGATGCTTTCGCCGAAATCGCCGGAACTGCCGTTTCCAAGGATTACGAAACTTTCGAGCAGCTCCAGACTGATGCTCAGGTTGATGCCGAATTGCAGCGTCTGATGGCAGAAATGGGAAAAGTGCGTCCCACCGAAGGAGAACTTTCCCTCGAAGAACAAATCGCTGCTGCCGAAGCCGCAGCAGAAGCAGCTGTTGCTGAGGGTGCAGCAGGCGGCATCTCATTACAGAAAATGTCTGAATAATCCGGTTGCACCCTTTTCCTGTTCTGACAGGGAAAGGGTGCGCCTTTTCAAAACAGGAGGAAATTTATCATGCAGGAATCAATTATGGAACAAATCCGGAGCTACTTCCGGCAGACAAAATGGAATTTTGAAGAACAGGAAAACGCATTTCTGACCGGTGTTTCTCTGGAAGGACACACACCCGGCGCAATGATTCAAGTGATTGCTAATGAACGTTCTTTCACTATGCTGACCGCTCCGGATGTCGAAATTCCGGAAATGATGTCACCTGCTGTACAGACATTCGCAAACGAAGTCAATAATCTGACAAATATCGGCTGTCTGTATCTGGATAATGAACAGAAAGTACTCGTGTTCCGGGTAGGAATTATCTGTGCTGATACTGTTCCGACATTACAGCAGATTGATGACGTTGTCGGTTATTCTGTTACCATGATACAGGACATTGCAGAATCTCTGCATGATATGATAAAAGGAAAACTTTCTCCGGAAGATGCCGCTTTTCAGGCAGTACAGCCGGAATAATCTGCCCAAAAACAGCCGCTTTGCATCATTGCGGAACGGCTGCTTTATTTAAAAAATCAACAGGAGGAATTTGATATTATGCTTTCTGATATTGAAATTGCACAGGCAGCGGAAATGCTGCCGATTACGGAAATTGCTGATAACTTAGGCATACCGCAGGAAAAATTAGAGCCATATGGAAGATATAAGGCAAAACTTAGTGAATCGCTGTTTGCAGATACTGTCTGTCGTCCTGATGGTAAGCTGATTCTGGTGACAGCTATTAATCCGACTCCTGCCGGAGAAGGCAAGACTACTGTCAGTGTGGGGCTTGGTCAGGCAATGGCAAAAATCGGAAAAAAAGCTGTTCTTGCACTTCGTGAACCGTCTTTAGGTCCTGTATTCGGCATCAAGGGCGGTGCAGCAGGCGGCGGCTATTCTCAGGTAATTCCTATGGAAGATATTAACCTGCATTTTACAGGTGATATTCATGCCATGACTGCTGCAAATAATCTGCTGTGCGCTTTGCTTGACAATCATATTCAGCAGGGAAATGAACTACGGATTGATACCAGAAGAATTTTATTCAAACGCTGTCTGGATATGAATGACCGTGCTTTAAGAAATATTGTCATTGGTATGGGCGGCAAAATGAACGGTGTTCCTCGGGAAGACAGCTTTCAGATTACAGTTGCTTCTGAAGTGATGGCGATTCTCTGTCTTGCTTCTGACCTGGATGACCTGAAAAAGCGGCTTGGCAATATTCTGGTTGCATGGAGTCTGGATAATCAGCCTGTTTATGCGAAAGATTTACATGCGGAAGGTGCTATGACTGCTTTGCTGAAAGATGCATTAAAGCCTAATCTGGTGCAGACTCTGGAACATACGCCTGTTTTGATTCACGGTGGACCGTTTGCCAATATTGCACATGGCTGCAACTCTGTCAGAGCGACAAAATTAGCCCTGAAACTTGGTGATTACTGTATTACAGAAGCGGGATTCGGTTCTGACCTTGGTGCAGAAAAGTTTTTTGACATCAAGTGCCGCTATGCCGGGTTAAAGCCGTCCTGTGTGGTTTTGGTGGCAACTGTACGGGCTTTGAAATATAACGGCGGTGTGCCGAAAACAGAACTTTCCAGTCCTGACTTGGAAGCCCTGAAAAAAGGAATTGTCAATCTGGGTGTGCATATCGAAAATATGCAGAAATATCATATGCCTGTTGTGGTAGCAATCAACAGATTTTATACAGATACGGAAGAAGAGTTAAATTTCATAGCAGAATACTGTCAGAAGCAGTATGGTGTACAGACTTCCATGTGTGAAATTTTCGCCAAAGGCGGCGAAGGCGGTACTGACCTTGCTGAAAAAGTTTGTCAGATAGTTGACAATCAGGAATCTGCTTTTGAAGTTCTCTATGATACAGAATTATCCCTGACTGAAAAAATTGAGAAAATCGCAAAGGAAATTTACCGTGCTGATGGGGTAGACTTCCAGAACAAAGCCCTGAAATCTATGAAAGAAATTGAAAGTCTTGGTTTCGGAAATCTGCCTGTCTGCATTGCCAAAACACAATATTCGCTTTCTGATAATCCAGCACTGCTCGGCAAACCGGAAAACTTCCGGATTACTGTCAGTGATATGAGAGTTTCTGCCGGAGCAGGATTTGTTGTTGTTCTGACAGGCGACATCATGACCATGCCCGGACTGCCGAAATCTCCGGCAGCATTGCGCATTGACTGCGATAATCAGGGCAATATCAGCGGATTATTTTAAGACATGAGAAAAGAATTTATTACCCGTTCTCCGGAAGAAACAATCTCTTTTGCTGAAAAGTTCGGCAAGTACCTTCATGCTGGTGATGTACTTGCCTATCTGGGGGATTTGGGTGCAGGAAAAACTACTTTTACAAGAGGGCTTGCCCTCGGACTAGGGCTGAAAGATTTAGTGACTTCACCAACGTTTGCACTTGTTCATGTTTACGGTCAGCCGCCCTTGCAGCTTTGCCACTTTGATATGTACCGCATCACGGACGAAAACGAACTTGAAACAACCGGCTTTTATGATTATGACCTGAAAGAAAGCATTTTTGCAGTTGAATGGTCTGAAAATATCATAAATGCCCTTCCCCCGAACACAATCCGGCTGACACTTGAACGAATCAGTGACAACGAACGAAAAATTACTCTCGAAACACAGGAGGCGGAACGCTTTGCGGATTTTGGGACTTGATACATCAGGAAAAACTGCATCTGTAGCAATTCTTGATACAGAAAAAAATATTCTGCTTGGTGAGCATTCTGTCTATACCAGTCGGACACATTCACAGGTTATCATGCCAATGTGTAAGAATCTTCTGGAAGAATGCAGTTTGACCGTCAAGGAGATGGACTGCTTTGCTGTTTCAGTCGGACCGGGTTCTTATACAGGTTTGAGAATCGGCATTGCAGCCGTTCAGGGCATGGCGATGGTGAACAATACGCCCTGTATCGGCGTTTCCACTCTGGAAGCAATGGCGAACAGAATTTTCGGTGCAAAAAATATCTTATCTGTCATCCATGCAAGAGGAGATTTATTCTATGCAGCATGGTTCTCCTATCAGATTTATATGTACTATGACCCTGCATTCATTGACAGGGAAACACCTGACGAATTGCAGACATTTGACGAAATTGCAAAAGTCGTGGAACATATCCATGAACTTTCTGAACAAATTATTGTCACCGGAGAAGGTGCAGAAGAATTTATCCGGCAATATAAAGCCGCTCATGAAGAGACAGAAGAAATCTTTCTGAGAATTGCACCGCCGTTTCTGCGGCTGCAATCTGCCGCCGGAATTTGTCACAGTGCAGCAGCATATTGTAATTCTCATAAAGAATTCCCCACAGCCGCTGATTTAACAGCAAGCTATCTGCAAGCTGTACAGATTCAGAAGAAAAAAACTGATAAATAAAGGATTTGACTACATGGCATTTGACATTCAGAATCAAGTATTGAAAAAATATACAGAAGAACTCGGTATTACAGAAGTTATCATTCCGGACGGTGTCACGAAAATCGGTGATGCTTCTTTCTGCCAATGCAGAAAGATTCAGAAAGTCATTCTTCCGGACAGCGTGACAGCTATCGGAAAATGTGCATTCTGGAACTGTTACGATTTGGAAAGCATTTACATTCCGGATTCTGTGATTTCTATTGGCGCAAGAGCATTTCAATGCTGTTACAGCCTGTCGGAAATGACAATTCCGGAATCTGTGAAAGAAATCGGTTCGGTTGCATTCGGTGACCAGACAGATGCAATAAAACTTACCTTTCTCCGGAATCACAGAAAAATGAAAATTACTCTCAAAAATCCATGGAATCTCTATGCTCCGGAAGAACATCTCGCTGATTTTATTGCAAAACCCTGTTTTAAAAACTTCTCACTTCTGAAACCAGAATTTAAAATTCCGTTTTCTGTGGGCTGGTATAATACAGACAAACAAATCAGTGCATATCTGAAAAGAATCATTAAAAAAGCCGTGATATTCGCTATTGACAGAGATGATACCGAAATGCTTTCTGACCTTCTGGATACTGGTTTTATCACGAAGAAAAATATTGATTTCCTGATTCAGTATGCTATCGAAGATATGCAGAAATTCGGAAACCCGGAATTTCAGGTCATGCTGACAGATTATAAATATCAGCATTTTCCCTCCGATATCAGCGATATTAGCAGAAAATTAAAACTGTAAAGGGGAATTTCTATGGGATTTCATATTCAGAATCACATTCTGATAAAATATACTGAAGAAGCCGGCATAACAGAAGTTCATGTTCCAGATGGTGTGACAGAAATCGGCTATGCTGCTTTTGCCAACTGTATGTTTCTGGAAAAAATCAATTTTCCGTCCACGCTGAAAATTATCAGAGCCGCTGCATTTGAAGGATGTACCTCTCTGACACAAATTACACTTCCAGACGGCTTGGAACAAATAGAAGGCAGTGCTTTCTTTGATACTAATCTCAAAGAAGTAGCAATTCCGGAAAGCATAAACTTTATCGGGAGCTGTGCATTTGGTGCGCCTAATTCTAATTTTGGCTGGATTACGTTTATTTTCAATAAAAATCAGAAAAAGACAAGAATTATGATGGAAGTCCTTTGGCTTGGCTATACTCCGGAACTCCGAATTCTGGAATTTTTTGACCATCCCTGCTATGAAAATTTTTCTTTGCTGGAATCGAATTATAAAATTCAGATTGCTGTCAGCTATTATGATACTGATGAGGCGATGAAAAACTATCTGAAACGGACTATCAAGAAAGCTGTCAC
>DJXC01000014.1 GCA_002449575.1 Ruminococcus sp. UBA7014 | reverse complement strand
TTCTTCTGGAAAATTTTACCATTTCTAACCAGTGATGTTCCACAAAGTACAGGATTCTGGAAATGACCTCTTCCTGTTCGTCCTCATCATCGCCGAACGCATCACGGTTGACATGAATGTGCAATCCGCACGTTGAGGTTTGATGTGAACGATAACCCATATTGACAGCTGTTTTCAGAATGCCTTCCCAGTTGAATTCATGCAGATGGTAGTCAATTGTCATCGGATGAGTAACAAGTTCCATGCCATCATCGAGGCTACTGTCTGTTTTGATGTAGAGATGCTGTTTCTTGCTGTCATTGGCGATGTCGAGAATTTCCTGAGCGTTGTCAGAATCTCTTCCGCCCTTGTCGATTTCCAGCTCTACGCCTAAAAACCGTTCACCTTTGCCATAGAAGATGGGAGTCGGCTTATAAGAATATCTTTCTTTACTGAAAAAGATGACATGAGGAATTCAGGCTATATTTCGCAGTAAATCAAGCTGAAATCATTAAGAGGAAAGATACGGAAACCATAGATGACATTTATGGAAAAACCGGAACCAATGAAAAGAAAACCGACAGATTCTGCACACGGAAGAAAGGAGCGTGACCGGATGGCATGGAAGAAGAAACTCACGGTAAAGGAGAAAGAAGAATACAAAGAAAAGAAAAAAGAGGAAATGGGTGACCTGTTCCGGAAGATTGATGAAGGAGTCAGGGCGGTATTCGACAGTGAAAAATATAAGGAATACCTGAGAGTGATGTCGAAATTCACACATTACTCTGCCGGAAACTGTCTCCTGATAGCGATGCAGAAACCGGATGCTTCACTTGTGGCGGCTTACGGGAAATGGAAATCGCTCGGCAGGCAGGTGAACAAAGGCGAAACCGGAATCCGGATACTTGCGCCGATGCCTTACAAAAAGAAGCATACGGAACAGGGAGAGGATGAGGAAACAGACGAAACTGAAAGAATCGGATTTAAGGCAGTCAGCGTATTTGATGTGTCGCAGACCAGCGGAAAGGAACTGCCGGAATATCTCTGCGACCTGACAGGGGAAATAGAGCCGGAGCAGATGGCTGCTGTACTGGATGCTCTCCGGAGCGTGACCGGAATTTCAGTTGCATTTGAAAATATTCCGGGTAACGCCCGCGGTTATTACAGCCAGAGTGAGGACAGGATTGTGATTCAGTCCGGCATGAGCGATGCCCAGACCTTAAAGACGGCATTTCATGAATGTGCCCATAAGCTGCTCCATGACAAAAAAACAGCACTTCCGACAGTGAACGCTGACAGAGGTGCAAAGGAAACACATGCGGAGAGCATCGCCTTCATTGTCAGTTCGCATTTCGGACTTGATACAAGCGATTACAGTTTTCCGTATATTGCCGGATGGAGTGACGGGAAGCCGCTGCCGGAACTGCACAGGTATCTGTCAGAAATACAGCAGGCTGCTCAGACCATGATTGATGCTGTGACAGACGCGCTCATATCGCTGGAACAGCCGCAGAAAGAAGAACAGACCGCTGAAGCTGAGGAAGAAAACAACCTCTGTTTCAGCGGTATTTCTATGTAAAGGAGATTTCCTATGTTTACAGTATTCGTGAAATATCAGCAGAATTCGGCAGTCATGGCACTGCCGTGCGATGTGTACAAAATCAGGGATGTGCTGGACAGCATCGGCTGTCACAGGAAAATTTCAGAAATTCCGCTGATGACCGGTGAGGATACGGAACTGACTGTAAAAGTGTATCCGTACAGTAATCTTGAGAAAGCCGCATTCAGCAAGGCGGTGGAAAATGACAGTATTCTTGCACTTAATATACTGGCAGAGTATCTGGACAGGCAGTATTCTCTGGAGCCTGAAAGTATCCGGAATATGGATGTTTCGGGAATGCAGAACCTGTATTTGAAACTGTCCGAGCCGAAAATGCCGGAAACTGACAGGCTTGTGCTTCATGCGAAACTGGTCAGGAAAGAAGCAGACTTCACGCCCGTCACCTGTGTGGTGGAACACATCATTCCTATATCGCAGGAAGAATTTTTCAGACTCCGCAACAATCCGCTTCAGGATAACGTGGCAATCCGGAAATATTACAGTGATATGCGCTGTGACAGTGACGGCACAAGGCACTGCATTCTTGTGTATGATGAAAAGCAGGGTGACGGACTTCTGATTGACTCACAGGGCGCAGGCTATGCAAGATATGCACAGTATATTCCGTGTGCAAAGCTGATTGCACAGCAGTATGAACAGACCGCTGAACCGGACGAAAATCCGGAAATCAGCGGTTTTTCTATATAGGTGACAGATGAACCCAAAATTTGAAGGGATTAAAAAAAGAAATTTCGGCATCGAAATCGAGATGACCGGACTGACCAGACAGCAGGCGGCTCAGGCAGTCGGGAAGCTGTTCGGAACGGAATTTTCACACTATGGCGGATATTATGACCGGTATTCCGTAAAAGATGTAAAGGGCAGAAAATGGGAATTTGTCTTTGACGGCAGTATCCAGCGGATTGACAAACACGGAAATCCGGCGGATTCGGCTTACAGCGTGGAGCTGAATTCCCCTGTTCTCGGATATGAGGATATTCCGCTTTTGCAGGAAGTTGTCCGGACACTCCGGAGAGCCGGAGGAAAATGTTCGCCGGAGTACAAATGCGGAACGCATATTCATGTTTCTGCGGATGACTTCACGCCGCAGCAAATCCGGAATCTGGTGAATATTTTCGCAAGCAAGGAAGATTTTTTATGGGATGCCCTTCAGGTTTCGTCAGCAAGAGAAAATTACTGCCAGAAATGTGATTCTGAATTTGTGGAGCAGCTTAACCGGAAAAAGCCGAAAACAATGGACGGCATTAAAAAGCTGTGGTATAAAGGCGATATGGAGCAGCTTCACACCCACTACTCGTCAACTCGGTACAAAGCCCTGAATCTCCATAGTTTCTTTCAGCATGGTCACTATGAAGTACGGTGCTGCAATTCGTCCTTGCACGCAGGTGAAATCCGCAGTCAGATTGTTCTCGCTCTGGCAATCAATAACGCTGCGATGACAAAGAAATACTGCCGTCCGCATAAAAGTCACAGCGACAACATGCGGTATTCTTTCAGAGTGTGGCTTCTGGACTTGGGACTTATCGGAGATGAGTTTAAAAACTGCCGGAAGCATCTTCTGAAACATCTGGACGGCAATATTGCGTGGAGAAATCCGGAAGATGCCATTGCACAGCGCGAACGGCTGAAACAGGCGCGGCTTGCAGCACATCAGCAGGAACAGTCCGAAAATCCGGATGAGCAGGAAACGGAAGCTGTCGGAATGACGATGCAAAGGAGATGATAAGAAAATATGAAGAAAAAGCTGTATATTGCTTATGGCAGCAATCTGAACCTGAAGCAGATGGAACGCCGCTGTCCGGATGCGGAAATACTCGGCACGGCGATGCTGAAGGATTATGAACTGGAGTTCCGCAGCGTGGCAACGGTTGTTCCGAAAAAAGGCTCTGCCGTTCCGGTTCTGATATGGAAAATTTCACCGCAGGATGAGAAAAATCTGGACAGATACGAAGGCTTTCCGCTTATGTACCGCAAAGAAGAATATGAAATCGACCTGAACGGCGAAAAAATCACCGGAATGGCTTATGTCATGAACGGCGGTCAGATTTGCAGTCCGGGGCTTGGCTATCAGCGTGTGATTGCTCAGGGCTATCATGAAAATCATCTTGATATGAAGTTTCTGAATCAGGCTGTGTACAGGGCAAAAATGCAGGAAGCCTGTGACGAGATGCCGGAAGAAAATCCGGAAATCAGCGATATTTCAATGTAAGGGGGATACAGTATTGGAAAAATATGAGATAAAATTTTACAGTCCGGTGCAGATTGAATGCGAAATGCCGTATGAACCACCGTGGATGCTCGGTGACGATTACCGGCGTTTAACCAATTCCGAAAAGGTGCTTTGCCGGGATGCCGTTTCAAAGGGAATGCGGAAAAACAGGCTGCACTACCGCAGAAATGACAGTATTCAGCGAAAAATGCTGTCAGCAGTTCCGGACGCTGAAATCAGAAACGGCAGACTGACCGCAGTCCTGACCTGTTCCTGCACCGAGCCGCTGACCGCCGGAGAAAAAAAGCTTCTCACGGAATGGTGGGAAGACCAGTGCCGGAACGGTTACGGCAGAGAACTCCGGCTGACCAGAATCCGGGCAAAGAAATTCGGCAGAATCTGGGTAAATCTCTGGGACGACTCCGACTGGAGTATCGTCTCGGAAGAACTGAATTTTGAAAACATTTCTGAGAGGAGTGTGGCGGGCTATCATCAGAGTTTTTGATGCATTTGCAGGCATCGGCGGCTTTCGCTCCGGACTCGAAAAAGCCGGAGGCTATGAATTTGTCGGATGGTGCGAAATTGATAAATTCGCTCAGAAAGCCTACCGCACACTATATGATACAGGGGGTGAGGATTTCTATGAAAATATCAGAACTATTGACACCGGAAGACTTGCAGATTTTGACCTCCTCACAGGCGGATTCCCCTGCCAGCCGTTTTCCGTTGCCGGTCAGCGGAAAGGATTTGACGATGAACGAGGTAATCTGTTCTTTGAACTTGCCCGAATCCTTAAAGACAAAAGACCTCGCTATTTTATATTTGAAAATGTTCCCGGACTGCTGGGGATTGACAAGGGGCAGACTTTCTCGAAAATCATTGAAACGCTTTCAGAACTGGGGTACTGTGTGGAATGGGCTGTGCATAACAGCGCAGATTTCGGAGTGCCGCAGTCCCGGCGGAGAATCTATCTTGCAGGATGTTTTGGAGCAGACTGTTCCGGAGAAATATTATATTTCGGAAACATCCGCAAAGAAAATACTCGAAAAGTCAGGCAGATAATCAAAGGCAGTCAGGGAAACCGCGTCTATCAGACTGACGGTCTGGCTGTCACACAGTGCAGCAGTTCCGGCGGCGGAGGCGGAAAAACCGGGCTGTACTGGATTGATATGAACTATCCTCCGAATTTTACGGATGCGGCAAGATGCCTGAATACAAGATATGACCTTGAGGTTTCTTCCGGAACTCACAGGGGAGAGCGTTCCGGTGTGTTTATAGAAGAAGATGCACCCAGAGCCGTTCTGAATCCCTTCAAAGAAACTACCCATCAGAATGGCAGGCGAATCAAAGAACCAAATGAACCGATGTTTACAATTACCGTAACGGACAGGCATGGGATTGTGCATCATGGCAGAATCCGCCGTCTGATGCCTCTGGAATGCTGGCGTTTACAGGGTTTTACGACAGAACAGTTCCAGAAAGTCGCTGAAACCGGAATGTCCGATGTACAGCTTTACAAGCAGGCAGGAAATGCTGTCACAGTCAGTGTGGTGGAAGCAATCGGACGGAATTTACAGCTTTTTGATAAGAAACTGAATCAGAAATAACAGTTCAGAAAGGAGTTTTTTCAATATGGAAAACAAAATCATAATTTTTCAGCATGAAATATTTGGAAAAATCAGAACAATAATGATTCACGGTGTACCGTGGTTTGTCGGCAGGGATGCGGCTAAAATCCTCGGCTACAGCAATGCAAGCAAGGCAGTGATAGTTCATGTCGATGAAGAAGATAAAAAAGTGGTGATGCTGCCGAATTCCCAAAATGGGAATTCGGTCGGAAAGTATATTCTTATTAACGAAAGCGGTCTGTATTCCCTGATTCTGTTGAGCAGACTGCCCGGAGCAAAAGCTTTCAAGAAATGGATTACCTCGGAAGTCCTCCCGGCTATCCGCAAAACCGGCGGCTATGTTTCCAATGAGGAACTGTTCACGGAAACCTATCTCCCCTTTGCAGATGATTCCGTCAAGGAGCTGTTCCGGCTGAATCTCACTGTGATTCGTCAGCTGAACGAGAAAATCGAGCATGACAGACCGCTTGTCGATTTTGCCGGTCATGTAAACAATTCCAAAAATCTGATTGATATGGGCGCGATGGCAAAACTGGCGAAAAAGGAAAATATCAAAATCGGAAGAAACCGCCTGTTCCGGTGGCTGAGAGAAAAAGGTGTTCTCATGAACAACAATCTGCCCTATCAGAGATATATTGATGCCGGATATTTTGAAGTTACGGAATCCACAGGGAAAATTCCGGACGGAACCATGACATTCCCACAGACCAAAGTCACCGGAAAAGGACAGATTTACCTCATCACACGGCTCAGAGCCGAATATGTGCAGGAGAATGACTATGATTCAGAAGATTAAGAAGGAAGAACTCCGCACGATGAATGAAAAAGAAGCATTGATTCTGCGCGGATGCGGCGGCGATTTGCAGGAATGGGTGGACGGAATTTCCGGAATCCTCCGTGATGCCGGAATTCTAAAGGGCGACTTTCAGAATTGTGCCGCGTTTCAGGACGGTGACATCACCTGTCTGCTGTTTCCGTTTGAGGGAGCCGACCTTGATGTCGGAAAACTGGCAATGTGGCGGCTTCAGACGATGCAGGATTTTCACGGAATCTGGCTTTCCGATTTTGTGGATAACCATCTCGGCGGCTTCAGACAGAAAAAGCCGGACTGTCCGCTGATTGGACAGAACGGCAATGTGTTTCACCTTATCGCAAAAGCCGCACAGACGCTGAAACAAAATAATCTGTGGAACGAAGCCGAAGAAATGCAGAAACGTGCGCTGCATGCCGGAAGCTATATGGAATCGCTTTCGATTATCGGAGATTATGTCAATATTACTTCTTCCGATGAAGCAGAGGACGAAAGCGAATCCATGCACATGGAGTAAGCACATGCCGAACCATGTACAGAATGTCATCAGCCTCGAAGGGAAGCCGGAAGCCATCAGGCAGATGCTTGAAAGAATCAAGAATGATGAGTACGGCATCGGAACGGTTGACTTCAACAAAATTATTCTGATGCCGAAAAACATTTATACAGGCGCACTCGGTCGTAAAGAAATGGCTGTATATGGTAAGAATAACTGGTATGACTGGAGTATCCGGAACTGGAATACCAAATGGAACGCCTATGGTTATGACCATGATACCGACTACAGCAAATCAGGACAACTGCTGTTTTTCACCGCATGGACTGCACCGCATCCGGTTATGGAAAAGCTGTCGGAACTGTTTCCGGAGATTGAATTTGTCCATGAATGGGCAGATGAAGATATCGGCATGAACTGCGGCAGATGTGCTTATTACGGCGGTGAACGGACGGAAGAATATACGCCGGAATCTGAAAAGGAAAGCATAGAGTTCGCCTGTTCCGTATGGGGTGGAACGCCGGAAGATATGGGGTATGTATTCGACAGTCAGTCCGGGCGTTATGAGTATGCCGGAATAGAGGAATCTTCAGAACAGTGTGCAACATAGGGGGATTTAAATGCACAGGACAAGGAATCAGAACAGAGAGCCGGTCTGCATCGGCAGAAGAAGTATTCAGAAAACTCTCCGAAGTGTGAAGGGCAAAATTCCGCCCAGACAATACAAGGAACTCTGTGACTGTGTGAATCAGGCAGAAAGCTATTCCGCTAAGAAACATCTGATTTATGCCAGTATTCAGGCGAAAAAGAAAACAGATGCCGTCTGAGATGCGGCAGAAAGGGGGCGCATGGACAGTTTTATGGCATGGGTCGGCGGCAAGAAATCCCTGCGTGAGCAGATTGTCGCCAGATTCCCTCTGAATTATGAAAAATATATTGAAGTGTTCGGCGGTGCAGGATGGGTGCTGTTCTACAAGAATCCCGGCTCGGAGCAGGAAATTTTTAACGACTATAACAGCTATCTGGTGAACCTTTACCGCTGTGTAAGAGATAACCCGAATAAATTAAAGTATAAATTACAATATATGCTTCATTCCCGCGAGGAACACAGACTGCTGTCAAAGCTGCACATCTGCGGCTTGTTCGCGCGTTTTCACGATTATGACAGAGCTGCAAAATTTTACTGGCTTGTCATGGCAAGCTACGGACATATGCTGAAAGGATTCAGTCCGCGAGCCGTTTCCATGTGGTCGAGATTTCCGCTGATTGATGCGGCGGCAGAACGGCTTCAGGGCGTAACTATCGAAAATCTGGACTTTCAGAGACTGATTGAAATTTATGACCGCCCGGTGAGTTTTTTCTACTGTGACCCTCCGTATTACAAAACGGAATCTCTCTATAAAGACGTAAAATTCGGCAGAAAAGACCATCAGCGGCTTCATGACACGCTTATGAAATGTCAGGGAAAATTTTTGATTTCCTATAACGACTGCCCTGAAATCAGAGAATTATGGAATCATCCCGGCATTCAGATTGAATCTGTTCAGCGGACAAACAACCTCGCACAGAGATATGAAGCCGGAAGCCAGTACGATGAACTGCTGATTTCCAATTACGATACCGCCGAAAGAGCCAGAGCTGAAAATGCCGGTTTCAGGCAGCTTCCTCTCTGGAGCAGTGAAGAACAGGAGAATTTGCTATGAATAAAATTTTGATAAAAATTACGCAGAATGACGAAAATTTGTGCATTTCCATTCCGAAAGAAATTCTTGACGATGATGAATGCCGTGTGGATGTGGCGGTCACACCCATGCCCGGCTCACTTGAAGTCAATATTCTGATTACAGAACCGGAATATGAGGACTGCTGTGAAGAAGATGGCGGTGAGGATGACTCTGAACGTCCGGGCTATCCGCGTTACAGCAGCTTTCTCAGTGCGTAAGGTGCGAAAATGGAAATGTTGGAAGTTTATGAATATGACCGCCGGACGGCAGAACAGAATCAAGAGTTAGGTATGTGGCTGTTTAGCAGTATCGCAAATGAATTCTGCCAGATAGATGTTGAAAGATTTCTTCGTATGGGAACAGAAAATCCCGAAAAGAATAAGGCTTTTCGTGCCATTCTGAAAACTTACGGGCTTGACCGCCTGCAGTGGATACTGGCTTTTTCAATTCATGCCAATGCGGAACATTTTACTGAAAATGCCTGTAAATGGGCAGATTCAGTGATTCCGGAAAATTATCCCGTGCAGGAAGCGGAAAGATGGATTCTGCACGGTCGGTTTCCGCAGATTGCCGCTGTCGCAGAAAGTGTTGCACGGCAGTTCCGGAAACTCCGTCTTCTGGACAGTTCGGCATGTTCCGAAAAAATAGAGAATCAGGATTTATCCGGAAAACTGCTGATTGTCAATCCGCGGATGTTCCGGGACGGCAGCAAGTCCCCGGAAGTGCAGTATTTCTATGCGACCGGAACTGAGAATAAAATCGGAGATATTGAGGGATATTTTCTCGCCAACGGACAGAAAGAAACTTTCCGGAAGATGGATTTTCTCGGCATCGCCGACAGGAAACAGCTTCCGGAATGGGCAGAAAGACGGCTTGCGGAAATTCAGTCCCCGAAACTGAAAATCCGCATTTTCCAGATTGACCCCGATAAAGACCCGAACTGTCTGCTGTTCAGCAGCTATGATGAAACCATGCAGTCCGGCGGCATCAATTCTTCAGCATACCGCCAGATTTACGGCGGTACGGTGAACTGCTCCGGTCTGGAAAGCATATTCGTTCTGTGCAATTCCAGTCAGAAACCGCCCGGATATTACGGGCATTCGCTTTCGGTCAGCGATATCGTCGAAATCTGTGACGGCGAAAACAAGGGCTTCTATTTCTGTGACAGAGCCGGATTCCAGCCGGTGGGTTTCGATATTTCGCAGACAGACCATGACAAAATGCTCCGTGTGCTGATTATGGAATGCAACAAAGAACCGTATACTGCCGAAATTCAGGACTGCCTGAAAGCGAAGCAGTCCGTTGTCGGCGGTCTGATAGAGCCTGTGTATTTCGATGAAACAGATAAAACTTTGATTTACTGTGATGAAGAATTTCTGCTCAAGGACTATGCACCCAACAGATTTGTCGGTGAACTTACAATTCAAGGCACATTCATGATTGTCGGAAACGGCGAGAATGAAGAAGGCGAAGGCATCGAAATTTCTCTGACGGATGCACAGATTGAGAAATTCACAGAGCAATTCCATTATCCGCTGATATATATGCGGAATCAGGAACAAGTACAAGAGGAAGAATCCGAAGACTTGAGATTTTTCCCGACGTGAGGGGAGGTGATGCAGAATGACAATCGGTGTAAAAATTGACAGAATCATGGACAATCCGAAATCCGCTGTGCTTGCTGTTGCTTCGCTGACGCTTGACGGCTCATTCGCCGTGCATGGACTCAGAGTCATGAATTCCCAGAAAGGCAGATTCGTGAATATGCCTTCTGTCAGCTATCAGGACAGAGAAGGAAAAACGCAGT
The DNA here is from genome assembly GCA_002449575.1 of Ruminococcus sp. UBA7014. Taxonomy (GTDB): domain Bacteria; phylum Bacillota; class Clostridia; order Oscillospirales; family Ruminococcaceae; genus UBA3855. The sequence goes on along the minus strand of DJXC01000014.1, from coordinate 5,967 downwards.
ACAGCGACACTTTTCACCCTGTGACCAAACAGGCTCGCGACTATATTCAGGCAGCCGTCCTGAAAGCCTATGATGCAGCAGTTCAGCAGCAGATGAGCGTGCAGCAGTTTATTCCTGACCAGAATGCCGAGCCTGTCCTGAATTCTTCGTTTTAGGTATGATGCAGTAAAATAGCTGTGCTTTTTGTCGGTTACGGAGAATTTAAAAAAAATACCGAAAATGCTTGCTTTCTGATTCGTTTTATGGTATGGTTGGTGGTAATAAAACCGGAAAGAGGCGACCGCTATGACCGCTGTAAAACGAATCATTTTTACGCTTCTGCTCTGTACCGTCCTGACGGGCTGTGCCGATAACTATTACGACGAGCCTGAAATCCGGACGGAAACCGCAGAAGAAACCGTATCAGAAACAATGCCGGAAACCGGGGAAATATTAACCGAAGCCGCTGAAAACTGTTCGGATTTGATATTCCCCGAAACGGCATCCATTCCGGAAATCACAGAAATTCAGGAAACCGTCACGGTGAGTGAAGAAAATGAACTCATTATCTATGAGTACGAAGAAGAACAAGAGCCTGAAATTATCGAAATTCCGGAAGAAACTGCTCCAGAACCGACAGAAATTATCATGACAGAAGAACTCACAGAAACGGAACTGATGACCGAAACAGAAACAGTCCCGGAAACTACAGAAATTCCTGAAATAGAGACAATTTCAGAAACTGAAGCAACAGAAACAGAACCTGTTACAGAAATACTGACTGAGCCGGAACTTTCAGACTTTGAAAAGGCGCAGGAAGTCTATGCATATATGCTTGAAAACGGTCACGGTACATGCGTCAACCACGCCTGTCAGACTTATGAAAAATGCCTTGAAATCGGACTTTCCTGTTATATCGTCTGGACGGATGCCGGACTTTACGGACATACCGCGAATACGGTCTGCATTGATGGCATCTGGTTTGTTATGGACACGCAGGCAGGCGGATTTCTCGAACCGAATTACGGCTTTACAGAAGTCGTGAACATGGACTGTGAACACATCGCTGATGGCGATATGCTCAGTAACTACAGTTATCAGGAACTGTTTCAATAAAATATCCTTATGAGAGGTATAAAAATGAATCCTTTTATTTCCAGAGAAATGCTGAATTTTTACCGGCAGAAATATCCAGCCGGAACAAAAATCTGTGTGGATTTCATGCCGAATGAGCCGAATCCCGTCAAATCGGGAACAATCGGAACTGTGAACTATGTTGACGATATCGGCACTCTGCACTGTATTTTTGAAAACGGCAGAAATCTCGGCGTGATTCCCGGAGAAGACAGTTTCCATATTGTTCAGGAACAGGAAATCTGTCAGGAACCGCAGAAAATCAGCATAAATATGTCATAATGAAACGGAGAGAACGTGCATGACAATCCGGTCACCGCCTGTGTATCAGGCAGATTCAGAATAAAAATTTATAATTGGAGTTGATAGTTCAAATGGTTTTGAATAAAACTGTGAAAAAAATCAGCGCAGGGTTTATGGCAGGACTCTGCGCCTTTTCTATGCTCGCAAGCACCGCGGCAAGTGCTGTTCCGGTTGAAGCGGCAGCACTTTCCACCGAAAATTCCGCTTTTCCTTCCGTGGATGTAATTGTTGCACAGGCGGCAACTCTGCTCGGCACAAAGTACGGATTCGGCTATAAAGGCTATACAGGGGCATATTACAAGGGCGGCTACAAGGCGATGTCCGAAGCTGCCGTCCGGAAACAGGGCATCGACTGTTCCGAACTGGTTTATTATACTCTGACGCATCTCGGCTATTCCACAAGCGGGTTCCGCTGGAACAACCCTGTTCCGGTGGACACTCCCGACTGGCTCGAAACGAAAGGCGAATGCACGTTCACCTATAACGGCGTGACTTCCAAAGTCGACATGGAGAAGAAAAAAGTCAAAGCGACTGAACATCCCTACTGGGAGCGCGAGGACGGCTCGACCATCACGCCGGGTTCTGTCCTGATTGCGGACAATACCAAAGGTATGGATCATGCATGGATATATATCGGCGAATTCAGCAGCCGTGACGAAGTTGTGGCTTATCTGCGGAATATCGGCGTTCCGGAATCAAAAATCACAGACAAGACAGTCGGTGACGGCACCGGTGCAGGCGGCATTCACTGGCGAATCGAGTCCAGCGGCTCGGAAGGTGTTGTCATCAACAACAAGACCTCCGGCAAAGACAGCGTTACCGCACTGGATATGTACGCTTACAGAATCACGCAGTCAAACGTAAATTTCAAGATTACAAAAGTCCTCAGTTCTGACAATTCTGTGAAGATTTCCGGCATAAGCCCGATTGATAATTCCAAAGCCGTTTACGGCGTGTACACCGACCGGGAATGCACCCAGAAAACCGGGGAAATCACTATCGGCGAGGACGGCACGGGTTCGATTGAGCTTCCCGTTAACCGCACCTATTATGTGAAAGAAATCTCCGCACCGACCGGATACAGCCTTTCTCCGGAAGTTTACGAACTGAAGGCGAACGGCAATGTCAACGTGACGGAAGATTACCAGAACGGCACAATCAGGGTGAATAAAACCGCCGAGGACGGCATTGTCGGGAATCGGCAGTTTGAATTGTCATGGACGGAAAACGGCATTGAACACACTAAAACCGCCGTAACGAATGACAGCGGAACGGCAGAGTTCCCGAATCTGCGCGTCTATGACCTTTCCATGAAGAATGCCATCACCTATACGGTGTCGGAAATCAATGCCGATGAACGCTATGTTCAGCCGGTTTCACAGAATATTCTGCTGACAAACGGCGATGCAGATTTGACTGTAACCGCCAATTTTGAGAACGTTCTGAAAAAGGGCAGTCTCCAGATTAACAAGCAGTCCGAGGACGGGCAGAACGGTGACAGGCATTTCACGGTGTCCGGCGGCGGTCGGACTTACGACATCACGACCGCTTCTGACGGCGTGGCGGTGCTTTCCGGAATTCCGGTTTTTGACAGCAATAACGAGAAAATCGTCTATACTGTTTCTGAAAAAGATGTGCCGATTCGTTATGTGGTTCCGGCAGAACAGACGGCAACACTCAGCGTTGATGCCACCACAGACCTGACTTTCCAGAACACGCTGAAAAAATTCACTGCCGAAATTATCAAGCAGGATGCGGAAACCGTTTCCGCACAGGGCGACGGCACTCTTTCCGGCGCAGTTTACGGCTTGTACCGTGACGGCGAACTCGTAGACAGCTATACGACTGACGAAAACGGCTGTTTTAAGACGAATTCCTATCCGTGCGGCAATTACACCATTCAGGAGATTTCTCCGTCCGCAGGCTATCAGCTTGATGATACTGTGTACACGGTCGGCGCACAGCCGGAAAATTACACTATCGAACTGAACAGCACCAGCCTGACTGTGAAAGAAACTCCGGTCAAGGGCAATGTATCGATTTTGAAGCACAGCGACAAAAATGCGGATGAAATCGTAAACCTCGAAGCAGGGGCAGAATTTGAAATCTACCTGAAATCTTCCGGCAGTTATGAAAACGCAGAAGATACCGAGAAAGATTATCTGATTACAGATGAAAACGGCTTCGCCAAAACGAAGGATATGCCTTACGGACAGTACACTGTTCACCAGACAAAGACAGTCAACGAGGCAGAATTCGTTTCCGATTTTGATGTTCTCATCAGCGAAAACGGCAGAACTTATGAATATGTCCTGAACGATACGCCGTTCAGCAGCTTTATTCAGGTCGAAAAACTCGATGCCGAAACCGGAAAGGCAATTGCTTATCAGGGCGCAGGATTCCAGATTTTCAATACCCTGAATCAGCCTGTCACGCTCGGCGGTGTTGACACCTTCTATACGGATAATAACGGTGTCCTGATGATTCCGGATTCCCTTGCCTACGGCAGTTACAGCCTTGTCGAAGTGCAGGCTCCGAACGGCTATGTTCTGGACAGCACGCCGCTTCCGTTCAAGGTCGATTCTTCCAATGCAGAAGAAGAAAACGCCGTGAACATTATCAAACTCACAAAATCTGATACGGCTCAGAAAGGACGCATTTCCGTACAGAAAACCGGAAAAGCCTTCGTGACCGTCAACGGAACAGGCTATGCCAGTGAAAACGAAAATGAGCAGATTTCCAGAGTTTTCTATACTCCGGTATTCAAGGAAAAAGGGCTTGAAAACGCAGTATTTCAGGTCATCGCCGGTGAGGATATCATCACGGCAGACGGCACAGTCCGCGCCCAAGCCGGAGAGGTTGTGGCTGAACTGACAACTGATTCCAGCGGCTATGCCGAAACAGATTTGCTCTATCTCGGAAAGTACCAAATCAGGGAGGTTTCCGCGCCGTATGGCTATGTCCGGAATGATGAAATTCATTCTGTCGAACTGACCTATGCCGGACAGGAAATCGCTGTCCGCGATACCGTACAGGACAATTTTCAGAACGACCATCAGGACGTGAAAATCCGTCTTTCCAAAGTGATGGAGCATGACGAAAAGTACGGCATCGGCGATAATAAAGAATATCTGAGTGTCCGCTTCGGACTGTTCGCCGCAGAAGATATTACTGCCGCTGACGGTTCTGTGATTCCGGAAAACGGCTTGATTGCTGAAATTTCTCTGGATGAGGACATGACAGCGACAATCGCACAGCAGCTTCCGTTCGCGAAGTATTATGTGCAGGAAATCGCCACCGATGAGCATTATGTTCTGAACGGCGAAAAATATCTGGTCACATTCCAGTATCAGGGGCAGGAAATAACAACCGTCGATATCGACTGCGGTCAGTTTAAAAACGCCCTGAAACGCGGAAAAGTCAAAGGAAAGAAAGTAAATCCGGACGGCAAGTCTCTGGATGGTGCGATTATCGGACTGTTCCGCGCTGATGCGGCAGATTTCAGCGGCACTTCTGCACTTTATACCGAGGTTTCCGACCAGAACGGCTGCTTCACTTTTGAAAATGTGCCGTATGGCAGTTATCTCATCAAAGAAATCCTTCCTCCGGGCGGCTATGTTCTGACCGAAAAGGCTTATCCTGTGACTATTTCAGAAAATGGGGAAACTGTGGAAATCATCATTGAAAACAGCCCGGTGAAAGTCGCAGTCAGCAAGGAAGATGTGTACGGCGAAGAACTTCCCGGCGCACAGATGCAGTTAATCAACGAACACGGCGAAATCGTCGAAGAATGGACTTCTGACGGCTCGAATCATATTATTTCTGAACTCCCGGCTGGCAGCTATACCATTCATGAAGCCGCTGCTCCGGACGGCTATGTGATTGCGGCTGACATCAGCTTTATCGTGAATGTTCTGAACAAAGTAACAGTAAAAAATATCGAAGTTTCGGACTTTACCGAAGACGGCATTCCGCTGGTGACTATGGTTGACAATACCACGGCTGTGCAGATTTCCAAGCAGGATATCACCACAAATGCGGAACTTTCCGGCGCGGAACTTGCTATTCTGGATGAAGATGGAACTGTCATTGATGAATGGACTTCTGGCGGCACGCCTCACTTTATCGAGGGCAGACTGACCGCAGGAAAGACCTATATTCTGAGAGAAATTCTTTCTCCGGACGGATATGTGATTACAAATGACATCGAATTTACCGTAAATCCTGACGGCTCTGTGACCGAAGTTGTCATGACCGACGATACGACAAAAGTCAGAATCAGCAAAACTGACATCACGAATAATGCAGAACTTCCCGGCGCAGAACTCGTGCTTCTGGACGAAAATGGCAATGTCATCGATGAATGGACTTCCGGCGAAGAAGCCCACTATATCGAGGGAAAACTGATTGTCGGAAAAACTTACACCCTGAGAGAAACCGCTTCTCCGGACGGATATGTCATCACAAATGACATCGAATTTACTGTAAACGCTGACGGCTCTGTGACCGAAGTTGTCATGACCGATGATACGACAAAAGTCAGAATCAGCA
>DJXC01000222.1 GCA_002449575.1 Ruminococcus sp. UBA7014 | reverse complement strand
TCTTAACATTTGCAGGTCTGTTGCTACCGAGACCGTCATTGCCGCCGGATACCTGTTCCAGGTCGTTTAAGTTTAAATTTTCGCTCATGATATTTTCCTCCTAGAAATAGGTTAATAAAATTTTTCTGTGCTGGACGTTTGTCCGCACAACGGATTGTCTTACAGATGAGAAGCACGCTTTGGCTTTTCCCTGTTGACATGTACAGTATAACACATATTTCCAGTTTTGTCAATGAAATAATTTGTGATATTTTGTGAAAAAGATATGAATATACAGCCGTTTTTTTAATTCAAAAATACCAGATGTATAAAATGTCTTCCTGTGAAATACAGTCGTATTCGACAAAAAATCATTTTTCAAACTGTAAAATTTGTTGTGATTTCCAATTGATTTTTTTGGCAAAATCGCATATAATTAATAATATATTATACATGTGAGAAAGGATTTTTTATCATGAGTGTCAAAGTAGTGAAATTCGGCGGCAGCAGTCTTGCAGATGCAAATCAGATTAAAAAAGCTGCCGATATTATAAAGTCTGATTCCGAACGCCGTTTTGTTGTTCCTTCTGCTCCCGGCAAGCGTTTTTCTGATGATATTAAAGTGACAGATATGCTGTATGCCTGCTATGAAAAAGCCAGCCTCGGCGCAAATTTTGAACAGGATTTCAAAAATATTGAACAGCGTTATAATGATATTATTTCCGGTCTGGGAATGGATTTCTCTCTGGAAAAAGAATTTGCAGATATTAAAAGTCATCTGGCAACTGCCGGAAAAGAATATGCTGCCAGCCGTGGCGAATTTCTTAACGGCAAGATTATTGCAGCTTACCTCGGCTTTGAATTTATCGATGCTGCTGATGTTGTTGTATTCAGTGACGAAGGTGTCATGCTCCGCAAGGAAACCAGAGCCAAAATGCGTGAACGCTTCAAAGATGTGGAATGTGCTGTCATTCCGGGATTTTACGGAAAATCCCTGAGCGGTGTTGTCAGAACTTTTTCCCGTGGCGGTTCTGATGTTACTGGTTCGTTAGTTGCCAGAGCTTTACATGCTTCTGTTTATGAAAACTGGACAGATGTTTCCGGCGTTCTGGTTGCTGACCCCCGTGTTGTAGAAAATCCGGTTGTCATTCCAGTTATCACTTATAAAGAATTAAGAGAACTTTCTTATATGGGTTTTTCTGTTCTGCATGAAGATGCGATTTTCCCGGTAAGAACTGTCGGCATTCCGATTAATATCAAAAATACCAACAAGCCCGAAGACCCCGGTACACTCATTGTCGCTGACAATGATGCTGAAGAAGTCAGCCTGAGAACTATTACTGGTATTGCCGGAAAAAAAGGTTTCTGTGCTGTCAACATGGAAAAGGCTATGATGAACAGTGAAGTCGGTTTTGTCCGTGATGTTCTGAACGTATTCGCTGATATGGGAATTCTGGTAGAACATATGCCTTCTGGTATTGATACACTGAGCGTTATCGCTGATGCTGATGCACTCAAAGGCAAGGAAGAACAGCTTCTTTCTGAACTGAGAAAGGCTGTCAATCCTGATTCCCTCGAAATCGAACCGGATATTGCATTGTTAGCTGTTGTTGGACGTGGTATGAGAAAAACTCGTGGTACGGCTGCCAGAATCTTTGCTTCTCTGGCACATGCGAGAATCAATGTCAAGATGATTGACCAAGGCTCAAGTGAACTGAATGTCATTGTCGGCGTGAATGAACATGACCTGCATCAGGCAATCAGATGTATCTATGATGCTTTTATCGCTTCTACACTTTGATGATAAACAAAATGTTGTCAAAAATCCCTCTCTGATGAGAGGGATTTTTTTACCGCAGGTCACAGCCGCACTGTGCAAGCATATTCCATGTAGAACAGTCTACCTCTCCGGTTACGGGCAGAGCGCACATGTTCTGAAATAACTGAACTGCCCGGACAGTATCGGCATTATAATCGCCGGTGACAGCAATATCCGGCAGATTATTGTATTTCTTGGAAAGTTCCATCAGTATCGCCTGTATTACGGCAACTGTAAAACAATGTTCTCCCATTTTCAGAACTTTGTTTTTCTTCTTCGGAAACGCTTCCAGCGGCTGTGGTACGGTTTTCATATCTTCCCGGTAGACAGAAACAATTTTATCCCATGTTGCCTGATTGGTTTCTCCGTTTTCAGTCAGATGACAAAATTTCTGAAATGCTCTGACAGCTTCACGGGTTTTGTCGTCATAAATTCCGGTCGGCAGGATGCACGGAATTTCCGGATGATAATAGGCGATGGCATTCAGATATTTCTGTAACTCCTGAATATGTGCCTTTTTCTGTGCAGATGTATAAGCCATAAAATCTCCCTTTATCGAATGACATAGCCGGGTGCTTGATAGGGGCGTTTGTCATAGCCAAATCTTAAATCAGAATACAATCCGCTGATGGCATCCCATGTCACAACACCAACAGCACCGTTTTCGGGCAGTCCGGAATATCTCTGGAATGCTGTCACGGAAGCTCTTGTCAGAGGTCCAAAATAACCGGTATTCCGGACAGACGGAATTTCCGGAATCGTTTCATGAATAAAAGTCAGATATTCCTGTAAAATTCTGACATAATCACTGGTCATGCCTTCCTGTAAGACCGTTCCGGGATAAGGTACAGGAATATATTCTGCATCTTCCGTTGGGATAGATTCCACAATACCGGCATAAGCACGATAAATATCATCCCATGTACGTTCATCAACCACACCAGTCTGGGGCAGTCCGAACAGTTTCTGAAATGACCTGACAGAAATTTCCGTTTGTTCGTCAAATATTCCCGTAATTCTGAGCGGCTGAACTGCTTCATAATATGCACCAACCACTGCAAGAAAATATTGCAGTCCACGGACTTGTTCGTTCTGCATATCTTCCTGTAAGGTTTCCTGAAACTGTGTCGGAAATTCGCCGGGGGAAATGCCTTCAGAATCAAGTTCAGCAAGGCGTTTCACACTGGTATAGATATATTCAATTTTATACCATGTTGCTTTGTCAATTGTTCCGGTTTCCGGCAGGTTGAACACACGCTGAAAAGTACGGACAGCGTTTTCAGTAGCAGAATCAAAATAGCCGCTGGCATCCGGAATTTTTGGAATTGCCGGATAGTTCCGGGAAATGCGGTTCAACTGAATCTGTACAGTTTGTACGGGTGGACTGGAAGTTCCCGGAACAAGTACTGTTCCCGGATAAGAGGGCGTATTTGTCCGGACAGGCGCATTTTTCACAATAGTAATATCATCTCCGTAATAATATTGCAGAATTTCATAAGGCAGAAGCCCTTGTTTTGCCAAATCGACAGTTCCCCATTGAGACAAGCCGCTGCAAGTGACAGTCGTACCATTACAGAATGCAGCAAATAATGGTTCTATGCGACCTTCCCGGCGGATATAATCATCAAATAATTCATCTACCAGCCGGGAGATATTATCATAAATTTCACGCCCTTCAATAAATTTCTGGTCATACTGCGTAACAGAGGTAATATCAAACGGATAGTTTCTTGACCTGTACCATTCTGTATAGATTCTGTTCAGGGCAAAGGACGTTATTGCATAAATATTCGCCCGAAGTGAGGTTTCCGGCCATGTAGGATAAATTTCACTTGATGCAACATTCTTGATATAGTCCGGAAAAGGAAGTGTTATATTAGAAGCATTCTCATCCGGTGCGCCCAGATGAACAGTGATATTCTGTGGAATAAAAGGTTCTCCTGTAAGCATCTACACACCTCCTGTCTCAGACGGAAAGACGATAGTTTCATTATCTTCATCCACTGCAAGCGGAAGCGGAATCATCTGAAATTCCTGCCGTGAAGTGACACCGGCGAAAATGGGGACATCTCTTGCTTCTTCACGAAAATAGCCGGATGCATAAATTTTAATATCACACACGGCATAGGGAACAGCATTATCCGGGTCTTGAGAAAGGGAAGCCGGAGGTGCTGGAAGTGTTACGATTGGAGTCATACCACTTTCATCAGTAACAAGCAGATAGTTCAGCTGTATTTTATCACCGATTCTGGTATAAACCGTCACTCTTGCACCGGGAACGGGGTAGGCACTGTCTGCTGCTGCTGCAACAATATAGAGTTTGCCTTCGGCAGTATTTCGTTTTTCATAATCTTCCTGTGCCTGCCATTCGCTTGGCAGGACAGGTGTTTCCGGCTGCATATAATCCGGCAGAATGGGGTCACTGAAATCTTCTCGGAAAATTTTTTCTTCAACAGGTTCTGTGAACTCTTCTGTAACAGGTTCAGGAAGTTCAGGTTCTGTGAACTCTTCTGTAACAGGTTCAGGAAGTTCAGGTTCTGTGAATTCTTCTGTAACAGGTTCAGGAAGTTCGGGTTCTGTGAATTCTTCTGTAACAGGTTCAGGAATTTCTTCCGGTTCGGCAGCAACCGGGAGAACGGTACGAGGCTGAGGACGGGGCGGTCTTGGAGGTCTTGGAGGTTCACACGGTGGACAAACCGGAGGGCGAGGCGGTTCAGGAGGTCTTGGAGGTTCAGGCGGTTTCGGGGGTGGCATCGGCGGACGGCGTGTGCTGTACATACGCATCATTTCTTCACGATATTTCCGTGCAAGTTCAGAAACAGAATCTGACATGCAGATAACCTCGCTTTCAGAATAGATTCTTTCCAAGCATATGCCGGACAAAACCGGAATATACCCCCATTCCTGAAAAAATACAGCCCTGCTCCGGAGAGCAGGGAATATTTTAATTCTTTTTTTCTTTCATCCGGATGACCTGATTCACCAGAAATGCACCAGAAACTAAAATGATTTCGGCAGCAGTCTGCCATAATCTCGAAATCAGCGAAATTGTTAAAGCATATTCTTCCGGCATGATGAGACAAAGTCCAGCAGTCAGAATTCCTTCCCGAACGCCTAAGCCACTCGGCGCAAATAATGCAAGAATGCCGATAATTGTCGATAATCCGTAAATTCCACCAATATACAGCCATTGTGATGCCGGAACGGGGTAAATCGCATGTACTAGCATATAAAACCCTGAACCGACAATCAGCCAGTTCAAAATAAATAATAATACCGTTTTCAGCATTTCCGGATAAGTTACCGGAATCAGCATATCTTTTTTTGCAATTTTGCCGATAATGCCAAGAAAAAAATTAATTATCCTCGGATTGATGCAGATGAAAAAGGCAATCATTAGCAGAATTGTCCAGTATTTATATTTTTCAAGCAAATCATTCGGAAAGAAAAACAGCGAAATCAGAAACAAAAACGCCGCTCCTAACAGTGTACAGGCATTTTCCAGCAGAAAACATACTGTAATTTTCCGGAGCGGTCTGCCCTTTTTTTCATATGCCGGACATCTTGCTGCTAACATAAAGACTTTTCCGGGGATATATTTCCCGGGAATGGAATACAGGTAGGCAATGACAGCATTGGAATGTCGTATGCTGCACTGATTCAGTTTTGTGATAAAATGCCATAGAGAAGCCAGTGTGATAATATATACAAAATACAGCAGAAATGATACTGTCAGGCTGAAAATGTCAATATTCCAGTTAATTTCTTTTATTTTGTCCCAGTTATCCAGAAAATAACGCCCCAGAAAATAAATGACTAATAAAAAGAAAATTATCTTAATGATAGGAATCAGCTTTTTTTTCATGACTTGTTATCCTTTTCCGGTGCGGTTCGCATTCTATTTTACGGACACGATACTGTACATCTTCCAGAATTTTCCGGTTTGCTGCAATGGTATCTCCAAGCAGTCCGATTGTAATAGTCTGAAAGCCCATCATGATGAGAATTGCAGTCAGAATCAAAGACTGCACATGCCCTTTCCCGTCACCCATTGCCATAAATATCAGAAACCGGATTCCCAGTACTGCCCCGAACAAAAACAGGATGCCGCCGACAATGCTGAAAAATTTCAGAGGTCTGTACATGACAAAAGAACGTGTAATGACTGTTGCAGAACGTTTCATATATTTCCACATGCTGGAAAACAGCCGGGAAGGTCTGGTTTCGGCATTTGTCCGGACAGGGACGGAAGTCATGGCAATTTTATTATGTCCTGCCTGAATGATAGTCTCCAGTGTATAGGTATATTCGTTCACAACATTCAGCCGAAGTGCAGCTTCACGGGAATAAGCCCGGAAGCCGCTCGGCGCATCCGGAATATCTGTTCCGGAAGCTATCCGGACAACCCAGCTCCCCAGATGCTGAAATTTCTTTTTCTGCCATGAAAAATGTTCCGTCTGGTCAATAGGTCTCTCACCAATGACAATATCCGCTTTTTCTTCAAGAATTGGTCTGACAAGTTTTTTTATATCTGCACCGCAGTACTGATTATCGGCATCAGTATTGACAATAATATCCGCACCCAGATGCAGACAGGCATCCAGTCCCGCCATAAAGCCCTTTGCAAGCCCTTTGTTCTGCTTGAAGGAGACAATATGATGAAATCCCAGTTCACGGGCTTTCTGCACTGTATTATCCTGACTGCCGTCATTGATGATTAAATATTCAATTTCGTCAATGCCTTTGATATGCCGGGGCAAATCACGGTAAGCAAGTTCCAGCGTTTCTTCTTCGTTATAACATGGAATTTGAATGATTAATTTCATAGTCAGCTCCTTTTCTGAAATGCAAGTGATTTGAGCGGGATTCCGATAATTCTGTTATCTTTCGGATTGACGGCAGAAGCCGACCATAAATCTGTCTGGAAACTGATAATATTCGTTCCGTCATTGAGATACGCTTCCGGAATATGGACAGTAATTATTTGAGGGTTATTCTGTTCTGTAAGAATTTCTCCTCCAATATATACGCCATTGACAGAAATCCGGATGGGAAAACGCTCTTTTCTCATTTCTTTCAGCGGCAGACTGCTGCCAAGTTTAAGTGTCATCATATAATTCTCTTTCGGAAGTGTACAGCGAACAGCAGAGGTTTGACTGCCTGTCCAGCAGTAGTCTTTATCCAGCTTGTCAATGCCATAAAGCTGAAAACGAAAAATGTCTTCAGCAGTGTAAACAGTCTGATAATTCAGATACTGATAGAGATATAATGCTTCTGTTTTTTCCGTAAACCGCATTGGCATAGAAGAAAATTCTCCAAAATTATCATCTTCAGAAAGATGCACAGTATTCTGATAACAGATTTCCAGATTGCTGTCCAGCCGGTAAGTATAGTCAGAAGTGCTGAGAAAATAAATCTTCTCATAGCGTTCTGAAAGTGTCCGGAACTGGTCTGTGATATTTTTTTCTGACGGATAAACAGCCGCTCCGGTAACAGCACGGACAGGCAGCCACATGGTCGGTAATGTTTCTGTTTCAATCACTACACAGGCATCTGACGGAATTTGTTCTGTAATATCTTCCAGAACGCTCCATTCCATGCGTGTATCATCTTTATGTGTCATGAGAAATCCGGAATAGGGCAGAACTGTGAGCAGACTAATCATTCCGCAGGTGATTGAAATTCTTTTCTCTGTCTTGTCCAGAGCGACAACTGCAAACAGCACTGCCACCGGCACAAATGGCACTAAATACCGTGCATAGTAATAATAATAATCTATCTGAAATCTTAAAAATGCAGAGTAAATCAGCACGCAGTAGAAAAATGAAATGAAAATCACAAGTGTTTCTTTGCTTTCCAGAAACAGTTTCGGACGGATGAACAATGCAGCGATTCCGGCAGGAATCAGCAGAAATCCGGCATTCAGTACAAATCCGGAAAGTGTCAGTGCGGAAATATCTGCAATGGAATCCAGTTTGCTGAAAGCTTTATACAGCATATAAATCAGTGGCAGTGCAGTCAGACAAATAATCATCCACTGCATAAGAACTTTGTTTTCCAGACGTTCCAGAAATGCTTCCAGAGTTACTGTTTTTTTCAGTTTCCAGACAAGCATGATATATGCCATGCATACAATCAGCAGAACACTGCTAGTTATCAGAACGGTTTCTGTAATATTCTGTATGTTGATATGCTCATTAAAGACAAAGCGATAATTATTCATTGTGTAGAATGGCTGTACATGGCGCATCATCAAATAACTCAGCAGATAGCCCAGTACAGAAAACAGCAGCATTGCCGCAAAGGATTTTTTCTTCGTGAAAAAATACATTCCTGCATAAATTATCATAAAATACGGCATGAGTGTATAAACAGAAACATGATAACAACTGAATACCGCTATCGGCAGAAAAGAAAATCCACAATATTCCGGGCGTTCCTGATTAGTCATAAAATAGAGGAACAGCAGCATCAGGACGGACAGGAACATTTCTGTCAAAGAAGATTTAGCAACCCATATCACCACCGGAGACAGTGCTGTCAGTGTGGCAGCCATCAGCTTGGAAAATGGCTTTAATTTCAGATTATCACAGATAAAACATATCAGAAATATACTCAGCAGATAAAACACTGTCTGTACATCTGCCATATGTGCAATGCCGAATAATTTTCCCCACAGGGCAAGTACTGCCGGATATGTCGGAATACCGTGATAAATTCCGGATACCGGACTCACTTCTCTGTTATAGACGGTTTCCGGATAATCTTCTGACGGAATGTCATAGCCTACAAGCTTGTTATGCACAGAAATGCGGAAATTTTCTCTTGCTTCATCAGAAGCAAGCAGCTGATATTCTTCAAAATCCTGCTGTCTGCTGTCATAATCACAGATAAAATTAATTGCTTCACACTGATAAACGCCTTCATCCTGTCCCATGCCGAACAGTTCATTTTTCTGACTGACAAACAGTACACCTGCCAGCGAAATCAGCAGCGGAACGATAAAAATCCGCAGTTCTTTTTCAGGACGGAATGCAGATTTCATCTCTTTCAAATGCACTTTCTCACTTGTCAGTGCCGAAGTCAGAAAAACAACCGCACTTGTCAGACAGGCAGCCTGTATTCCTCGTTCCAGTGTGAACACATTCAGCAGAAACAGCAGCATTGTACTGATGATATATGAACAGAAAAACCATGCAATACCCAGTGTTACAATTTCTGCAATGTGCTGTTTCCGGAACAGAATTCCGGCTGTGCTGATACAGAACAGCAGGCAGACAGCAGTTAAAACCAGGAAAATATTCATAGTTCACCCTCTTGTTGTTTTTCTATTTTGTCAAAGAATATTCTGTATTTTTCTGTAATGACATTCCAGTCAAAATGCTCCAGAACGTAGTTTCTGCCGTTTTCGCCCATGATGCCGGATACTTCCGGATGATGCAGAAAATAATTTACACAGCCTTCAAATTCAAAATAATCATTGAAGTATAATCCGCCGTTAGATTCACAAACGAAATTTTTCGTTACAGCACACTTGTCATGTACAAGTACAGGACGATGACAAAGCCAGCTTTCCATAATCACAAGCGAAAAGCTTTCATTCTTTGATGGCTGACATAAGATTTCGGCTGCGCCGTAAGCGTTATATTTATCCTGAATTTCAACAAAACCTAAATCTATGGTATCTTTCTTTGCACTTTCCGGAATATGAATTTCTCCGCCGCCGATAAGAACTAATTTCAAATCCGAAGGATGTCGCTTTTTATATTCACCGAAATAGTTCAGAAGCGTATGCACATTCTTTCCGGAATCCTTTCTTCCGGCATAAAGAATAAATTTTTCCGGAATGCCGAATTTTTTCCGGAATGCTTCCGGATATGTCTGCAAATCTACATCCATACCAATGCCCATCACAATTTTTTCTACTCCGGAAGTATCATAGACTTTTTCGGTTAATTCCAGTTCCGGACGGGCATTGAAAATCATGCCGGCAACATGAGCATATAATTCCCGGTAAATCTGCATATATAAATAAGACTCGTCATGAAAGCAGGGAATCATGACTGCTTTTTCCGGGCAGGTCTGAATGCCGTAATAGGTTGTCCCAAACATATAAGGAATATAGACAAAAGCGGTATACTCGTCTTTATGCTCTGCAATATAAGCATATAAGTCCGGACTGTTAATCATTTCACGGATGAAAATTCTTTCTTCTTCCGGAGATGGCTGAATGTGATTCATCAGCTTCAGATTAATTTCGTCAAAAGCTCTGGTATCACGTTTACGGACTTTGAATCTTCTGACAGGAATTCCCTGAATGATTTCCACTCCTTCCGGATAGTAATCCTGATTCCAGTCACTGACGAATTCCCGGACACAGGTAGTTAAAATTTCCACCTGCATACCAGCCTGATGCAGATGCTTTGTTACTTCACGGGTTTCCATCTCCGCACCGCCGGGAATTTTTTCGGCATACCACGGAATGACGAATGCTATTTTTTTCATGTTGGTTTCTCCTGTAGAAAGCCTGTCAGCTGATGTGCAAACAGGTCTTTGATTTTTTTATACTGAAAATCCTGTAATCTTTCATTCTGGTTCTGAATGATTTTATTTCTGAGTTCTGTATCAGAAAGAATTCTGTGCATTAAAAAAGCTGTTTCCGCCGGGTCTTTGGAATCGGTCAGAAATCCGCTTCCGCCGAGTGTCCAAGGGATTGCACAACTGCTGTAGGCAAGTACAGGTACTTGAAAAAACATTGCCTCTACAAGCGGTACACAGAAACCCTCGTGTTCACTCATGCACAGGAATAAATCTGCAATCCGGTAATATGCAAGAATTTCCGGAAATTTAATATGTCCGGTAAAGATAACATTATTTAATTCCAGAGCATGAACATATCTGACAAGACGGTCATAATATTTTTCCATGCCGCCCCAGTTTCCAACAAAGATAAGCCGGGACTTCGGATTGATATATTTCTGATAAAATGCAAAAGCCGAAATAATATCCTGTTGTTTTTTATTCGGTGCAATTCTGCCGACAAAGATAATATTCTGATAATCGTCAGTATATTTTTTCATGATATGTGCATCCGGTTTTTTTTCATAATCCGCAAACGGAATCAAAATCGGGCGGACTTCTACCGGACAGGTAAAGCCGGCTTTTCTCAAATCAGATTTGTTAAAATCAGAATCGGCAAAGCAGAAATCTATTTTATCAGCAAGATGTTTCAGACCCTCCAGACCGTACCGGGCATTGGCTTCTGCCTGTGCATTATAGCCATGAAAGAAATGCGGTGGTGTAATATTATGATAAATCATCATTTTCCGGCAGGCATATTTTTCAAGTGCATAGTTTAATTTTGAACCTGTGGACATGTGATATAAAATCACATCATCGGAATGCAGTTCCGGCATTCCGGCACACAGGTCAGAGGCTGTGCCTTTCGGAAGTCTCTGGTCAACAGCTTCTGCATAAATAGTCGTTTCATAGCCCAGTTCCCTCATAGCATTCTGGAGGGCGACAGTATCATTTCCGACAGCATCACCAAACGCAAGTGTCGGCAGAAACTGGATAATTCTCATAATTTCAGCCCTTTCAGTTCCTGATTTTCAGCCTGCAATGCCTTTATCTGACTCCTTAGTGCATTCATTTCCTGACGGTTGGCAGCCTGTTTTGTTTCCAGTTCGTCAATTCTGGAAACCAGTGCAGCAATATCTATTTTATCAGCTTCCTGTCTGTCCTGAATATAATTATTCATCTGTTGTACAGCGTTCGCTGTATGCAGGTTCAGGGCATTTTGTTCAGTCATGATAGGCATGATATAAAATTTGACAAGTTTCCGGATAACTTTTTTGATAAATACAATCAGAAAATTGCCGTCAATTGGTTTATAGGGTTCAATCTGATTCCGGATATTCAGATATTCCGCACTTTGTTTCAAGGAAGTGAGCTGAAAACTGCTGTCTGCATGACTGACTTCCTGTGCAAAAGGAATTTCCTCAAAAGACAACATGGAACTGTCAAGCCCTTTTTCTTTGATTTCCGCACGGATTTGTTTCATAATTTCTTCTGTATTGATATTCTGCATAAAAGAAAGAACTCCTTTCAGGATATGAGCTGTTCATACTGTAATTTATCGATAAATATCGAATTGATGCCCGTAAAGGCATATTCGATATAATTTCTGGATTGCAGGTAATGCAATAATTCTGTATTTTTAATTCCAGCAGAAAGTTTTCTGGAATAGGGTATCATTTCGACAATCATAAACAGCGGACGATATTGTTCCAAATCCATACTCCGGAGAATCTGCATTTCCAGACCCTCAATATCCAGATTCAGGATAACAGGAGCTTTGCCGTCAAAATAATTCTGAATAATGTCATTATAGCAGATAGTTTTGATTTCAATGGATTTTTCAAGCTTTGCACCGGGATGCTGTTTCAGAATGTCAGAAACATCACCGATTTTGGACAAGCCGTCCAGATTCAGAATATTGAAAGTAACAGTTTCGCCGGATTTATCCGAAACTGCCTGATTCAGAATCACATCTCCGGAACGTTGATTTTTCAAATCCGGAATCAGCAGGGGGCTTGCTTCGAGAAGCACCCCTCTTGCACCCTGTTCGTAAAAGAAATATGTGTTGCTCATCTCAACGGGTTTGTTCGCCCCTAAATCCAGATAATTGCATGCATGCAGAGAAATTCCCAGCATTGCACAGGCATAAAGCAGAATGGCATCTTCTCCGGCTTGTGAATAAGTTTTCTTATTGAATAATTGCAGCGGATTTTCGTAGATATGGCATTCTCGGAGAGCCTGTTCAATACATTCTGTTCTGTGAGCAATTCCCAGAGTTGTTTCATCATCGGACTGCATTCGCTTTTCTGTTTCAGAGCGGTAATGTTCAAGGCAGTCAAGCCGCTGTTCGGAACGCTGAATTCGTTCATCATGACCAGCGTTGGACTGTTCGATAATCTCCTGAAAATAATTCTGAGAATGTGTCAGTTCCTGAAATAATTCCCGGTTCTGACTTTCCAGCTGCATGATTTTTTTCTGTAACTCCTGCTGTATCTGTAACTGTTCGTCAAGCTGTCTGTGCAGTGTTTCGGAAACAGTTTTTGTTTCAGTTCTTGCGGCATCATTCCGGGTATAGAGGTCACGGAGCAGAAAACGGAGTATTCTTGTATAAAGACTCAAAAAAGTCACCTCCATGAAAACTGAGAATGCAGACGGCATACACCAATATCATATTTATCAGACGAAACGACAAAAGAAAGCACCTGCCGGATGTCGTCAAAAATAATGCCGTCATGAGAATGTACTGCAATATCCAGAAAATATTTTGCCGGAAGCAGACTGTTCTGAAAGATAATTTCCAGTCTGCCTTTTTCCTGAACCGGAATACATGCTCCGGTTTCAATCAGAATATTCGTTCCGTAACAGTGCAGACCATCTTCCCGGAAAATACCATAACCAAAATTGCCTTTCAGATTTGGCTGAAAAGACTGATATTCCAGAATGATTTTTATTTTATCTTCGGTATTGAAGATAAACTGTTTCTGATTTTCCAGATTGCAGAGTATGGCATTTGTAAAGCGAATTGCGCCTGTCCCCATGCGGACGGCAGTTTTTTCACAGAAATCAGGAAGCTGTTCCGGTGCGGGCTGTTCCGGCTGTACCTGATTTTCCTGATGATGTTTTTTCTCAAGCTGCTGATTGCGCTTTTCTTCCATGCTTTTCAGATAGTGGTCGTGTACCTGTTTCGGTATACCAGAATCTTTAATCAGTCCGTCTTCAATCCAGTAGGAAGTTTCACAGATTTGTTCAATCTGTTCCAGTGCATGGGAGACAATCACAATGGTTGTACCATGTGCCTTGATTTCCCGAAGCTTATCGAAGCATTTCTTCTGAAAATTGGCATCTCCGACAGCAAGAATTTCATCAATCAGCAAAATATTTGCATCTACATTGATTGCCACAGAAAAAGCTAATCTCATATACATACCGGAGGAATACGTTCTGACGGGATTGTCAATAAATTCTTCCAGCTCGGAAAATGCAATAATTTCAGGCAGCCTTTTGTCAATTTCTTTTTTCGTCAGACCAAAGATAGAAGCATTTGTATAAATATTTTCACGTCCGGTCATATCGGGATGAAATCCTGCACCCAGTTCGATAAGACTGGAAACACGTCCGGACATTTCAATAGTCCCTTCGTCCGGATAGAGAATCTTTGTCAGAAGTTTGAGCGTGGTACTTTTTCCGCAGCCATTGTGACCAATCAGACCGATAGCCTCCCCTTTTTTCACATCAAAGCTGATGCCGTTCAATACCCATCTGTCTTCATAGTGGTTTCTGTTCCGGAACAGAATCCGGTCTTTCAGGTCATTTCCCTTATCGTAAAAAATTTTGAACTTTTTCTTGACATTGCGGACTTCAATTGCATGTGCTGGATTCATGATTATAATACCTCCGCAAATCTTTTCTTGAGTTTCGAGAACACCAGTTCTCCGAAAATCAGGCTGATGATGCCGAACAGAAATGCCATTGCCAGTGTAGACAAGTCCGGAACTTTTGCATAATACAGTACATCACGATAAGCAACAATGACAGAAGTCATAGGATTCAGATAAAATAATTTCTGAATTTTCTCGTCAGCAATCATATCTATTGGATATAATACCGGAGTCAGGTAAATCCAAGCCATTGTGATAATGCTGAGAATATGTTCCATATCACGGAAAAATACAGTCACGGCTGAAAATAATAAAGCCAGTCCCAGAGACATAATATATTCTGCCAGCATGATGACCGGCAGGCAGGCAATCGCTAAAAAATTCAGCCCCGTTCCGGAAACTATCACAACAATAAAAATAATAATAAACGTCAGCAGCATATTCACAAAACAGCTTGTGACATACGAAATCGGAATCACTTCCCGTGGAAAGTAAATTTTAGATACCAGATTTTTTGCTGCCATAATCGAATTTGCACCGCCCTGTAAACTGGAAGAAAAGAAAATCCACGGAATCAGGGCGACAAATAAATGCAGATAATATTTTTCTATCGGACTTGGCAGAATAAAACTGAATGCGACTGTATAGACAATCAACTGAAACAGCGGATTGATGAATGTCCACAGAAATCCCAGTACACTGCCTTTATAGCGGCCTCTCAAGTCCTTCCGGACAAGACTGAAAATCATTTCCCGGTAGGCATATAATTCTTTTAGTAATTTCAATCAAAAAACTCCCTTAATAAACAGATAACATATTTTATTATACCCTGAATATGCCGAAAAGTCAAGAGAACGGGCAGTTTTTTGGCATTGAATCCGGAATTTTTGTCAAATAGCAACAGAAAAAACAGAAAGAGACTGCTGTACATGAACGTACAGCAATCCCTTTCTGCTAATTAAGGAGTGATAAAGAAAAGAAACTATCATAAATTAATTTTTGCCGAGAAGCCATTCATACATGCCTTCATACTGCTTTGCAGAAGTATTCCAGCTCCAGTCCTGTTCCATGCCACGGCGAACCATATCGTTCCAGTTATTGCGATAATTGAAAAATACAGATTTTGCATAGTTTACAGAACCTAAGAAAGCTTCTGACCAGAATTCTTTGAACGTGAACCCTGTGCCGGTCAGTTCAAATTCGTTGTACGGCTGGACTGTATCTTTCAGACCGCCTGTTTCCCGTACCAGCGGTACAGAACCATATCTGAGAGAAATCAGCTGTGTCAGTCCGCAAGGCTCAAACCGGGAAGGGACTAACATCAAATCCGCAGCAGCATAGAGTTTATGTGCCAGTTCGTCATTATAGCAGATATTCGCTGATACATTACCCGGATAACGTCCGGCAAAATAACGGAAAGTGTTTTCATAGCCGGGTTCACCTGTGCCGATAAGAACAAACTGTGTATTATCATCCAGAAATCTGCCTTCAAAAACATCACTGAGCAGATTCAGTCCTTTCTGGTCAGTCAGTCTGGAAATCAAGCCGATAAGCATTTTCCGGTCATCTTGTTCCAGTCCCAGTTCTGCCTGAAGCTGACGTTTGTTTTCTGCCTTGCCTTTGAGTACATCATTGATATCATAGTTATAGAAAATTTTCTTGTCGGTTTTGGGGTCAAAAATACTATAGTCAATGCCGTTGACAATACCTCGGAGCTGCATTTTTCTGGAAGCCAGCAGTCCATCAAGACCCTCGCCGTATTCACTGGTTTTGATTTCTTCTGCATATGTTTCACTGACTGTAGTGATATAATCTGCATACACCAGACCGCCTTTGAGCATGTTGGCATCTTTGTGGAATTCCAGCTTGTCCGGTGTGAACATGTAATCCGGAAGCTGTGTGTTGTGCTGAAATGCATCAATATCCCACACGCCCTGGAATTTCAGGTTATGAATTGTCATAATGCTTTTTACACCCTGATAGAACGGATGGGTTGCAAATGTGGAGTGCAGCAGCACCGGAATCAGACCGGTCTGCCAGTCATGGCAGTGAATAATATCCGGATGGAAACCAATTACCGGCATCATAGCCAGTACCGCCTTGCAGAAAAATGTAAAGCGTTCAATATCCCATTTCAGGTCACTGCTGTACGGTGTCTCGCCGTTGAAATAGTACTCGTTGTCTACATAATAATATTTAATACCGTGATATTCATATTCCATAATGCCAACATGTTCCTGCCGTCCTGCATAGTCCATGAAAAAATGGTGGCGATAGTGAAAGAAATTTCTGTATCTGCCGGGAATGCAGGTATAATACGGAATAATCACACGGACATCAAAACGGTTCTTGTCCAGATTTTTTGGCAGTGCGCCAACAACATCGGCAAGACCTCCCGTCTTGACGAACGGTACACATTCAGAGGCTGCAAAAAGAATGTTTGTCAAAGAAATCCCTCCTTGAGAGTTTATTTTATATTTCTATTATACTCTTTTTTTTAGAACTAGTCAAGAGATTTTTCACATTTTTTGCAATCTTTGTATAAAAAGCCAAAAAACAGCAAAAACAAACAAAAGCTTTGCTTTTGCTGTTCCGGAAACAGCCTGACTTTTTGAATTTTTATCCGAAAAAAAGAGGCGAAATCAAGAAAAACTTGTGCTAAATAGAGAAAATTCCGTTTTTTCATTGACGAATGCAATAATATCCTGTATAATAATTCCATAAGCCAATATTAATTTCTGCGGTCTTGCGTAATTTATCCGCTTGCTGCAACTGAAGAAAAGAAAGGTGAAAA
>DJXC01000138.1 GCA_002449575.1 Ruminococcus sp. UBA7014 | reverse complement strand
TTGAAATAGCAGAAATGAAATAAGTATAAAGTAATATTTAAAAATATGATGATATAAATTGGATTTTGCTATAGAGATTTTTATCGTGCAACAGGTCATGTGATGGAAATACATCTACCGTACATCTACCAGAAAAATTTTTATGTTTTAAGATGTGCTTTAAAATGTCGCAGTTCTGGAAAAAAATAGCTTGACATTTTTGCACAGAAATGATATAATAAAAAGGCAGAGCAGCATTAAGCCACTCTGCCTTGAATTGTTTAATCAGTATTATCTGTATCTGTCAAAGTTGTATCGATGATACCTTCATTGTTCGTATCTGTATCTGATACAGGCGGTTCTGTCAGGTTAAACTCAATTCTGGGGGAAGCATCAACATAGAAGTTGGCAGGAATTCCTTGCCGGAAAGCTGTTTTTCCCATTGTCCACCCAATATTAGCAGCAAGAATTGGCTGCTGCTGTTGTAACTGTTCTAAGTTCTCTGCAAGATGTGCAAGGTAGCCAATATCAGTCCCTGGAGCAGTATGGATGCTGTATACAGTTCCGGTGTGGATTCCAATCATTGGATAAGGATTCTGCGGCATAGGAGAAGGTATCTGCTGCGGGTAAGTGTTTTCCTGATATTGGGGATTCCCATATGGTGTGCCGTAAGGTGTATCAGGAGGATAGGGAAGCTGCCATAATGGAACGGATTCTGAACAATTTGGAGATGTGGGTGCAGGCATAAACGGCGGATTTCCGTGCATATCCTGTGTTCCCCATTCAGGCGGTGTCCCTTGGAAGCTGCCTTGATAATAAGGAGAATTGTTTGGCGGACAGCTGGAATATGTGCTGTACGGATTGTTTTGAAAGCCTGACATTGGCTGGTTTGGAGATGTGGGGGCAGGCATAAACGGCAGATTTCCGTGCATATCTTGTGTTCCCCATCCAGGCTGAGAACCCTGGAAGCTGCCTTGACAATAAGGAGAGCTGTTTGGTGGACAGCTAGAATATGTGCTGTACGGATTGTTTTGAAAGTCTGGTGTTGGCTGATTCGGATATGGGGGGACAGGTGAAAAAGCCTGATTTCCGTACATGTTCGGTATTTCCCATCCAGACTGCGAACCATAAGGGCTTCCTTGACGGTAAGGATAGTGACTGGTCTGACCTCCGAAAGCTGATGCCGGAGGAGTGAAATAGGCGGGGGCTGACATAGATGGCTGGTTTCTGTACATAGTGGGTTCTCTCCTTCTGTTGTATGGGCTGTTCAGGTAAGAAACGGACGGCTGCTGGAAATTCCAGCGTTGTGACATGGGCAGTTTGAATGCTTCTTCAAAAGGATTATGAAAGTTCGCCAATAAATTTGGGTTAAACATAGGACTGTTTCTTTCGTAGTTTCTTCCGAATCCGAATGTTGAAAAATCACATATATCTGACGGATAATCAGGATTTCTGCATTCTCTTCCGTTTCCGTCATAATGCCATGGTACAGCTTTTTCAGTAATATTGTTCCGGGAGTCTTCCTGAAAGATGTCTTCCATTTGAAGAGGGTCAGCCGCTGGCTGGATATCCAGGTCGAATCTTCTGGAATCAGGCATAAACTCATAAAGTTCAAGGTAGCTGAAAGTAGTGCCGGAATGTTCGCTGTCATCCCAGATATTGTTGGCACTTTCTGTAATAATGTCGAACCCGAATTTTTTCAGAACTGTGTTGACCTGTTGACGGAACCGGTTCAGTTCACTTTTGCTTTGCGTAAACTTGCGTCCTGTCTTGAAATTGACACTGTTCATGACGATGTGAATGTGTCGCAGATTGCTGTCTTTATGGACGGCGTAATAACTTTGATAGTCGGGATAAAAGGAGGCAACTCTGTCAGCCACACGCAGATAAATATTGTCATCAGTTCCTTTCATGTCCGGAGTCAGTGACAAGGTGATTTCAATGGTTTGTCTGCCTCCTGTTTTGTGAAGCAGTTTTTTCAGAGTTTCCATGCTTGGAACGGCGTTTACAACGGAACAGCCGTTTGCCCCAACAACTCCTTCTGTTTTTGTATCCTCTGTGATATAATCATGCAGTTTCTGAAAATACTGGGAATTTCTGTTGCTTGTGCTGGTCATTTTCATGATAGACATATTATTCATCCTCCTCTTCATCAGAACGGATGTCGGAAAGCTTTTCAACAAGCCGTGTAATCTGGAAGGATAACTCTTCGAGGTTATGTGATAACTGAATAGAGATGTCATCATTAAGATACTGATGTGATGCACAATAGCCCAGATGATTATAAATTTCACAAAGTTTCTGAGCTATCGTTTTCCCTTCTTCAAGGAAAATGACTTTGTCATTACTGAGGCAGCAGGTGCGGATAAATTCGCTGACATTTGTTCCGGCTTTCTGTGCACGGAGCCGAATGTCAGATTTCTCATCAGCGGTCAGGCGAAATTTAATTTCGCATTCGTTCTTAATTTTGTTTTCCATAATAAACCCTCCTGTGGTCATTTGATATTTGTGGTAATCAATCGGAATCTTGTACTATATATCCCCACAAAATTCCACCTCATTCAGTGTTCCCACCGGAGAATCTCTTGCATACCATAACGGATGCTTCTGTTTCTGAACCTTGTTCTTTGTTTCAGCTGTTTTCATCAGTCTGTACCTCCTGTGTATAAGATTTGAGCATAATACCTTTATAGCCTCTTACCTGTGAATCGGGTGTCCCTACCTTCGCTGAAAGAATAGCAGGATTGAAGCCTAATACATAAGAACGGAACGTGTTCCTTCCGACAGGTTTAAGGTCATTGCTCATGCACCAGTAAGTGTAAGTCTTGAAGAGTTCTGTCGAGGAAACGCTTCTTGATGGTGTCAGAACCGCCATTTCCTTCAGAAATTCAACAGGGCTGTTCAGTTCCAGTTTCTTATGTGCAAGATAGTTTTTGGCATCGTCTGCCATCTGAAAGTCATAATTGCTGGCAATCAGGTCTTTCAGAGTATCGATTGCTGCACTGAGGATAATATCCTTTTCTGCAACCAGATTTTCTTCAAGGTGGATGTCTTTCTGTTCTTCCGGAATCTCCTGAGTAAACCGGATAACCACTAACCTGTTATAGACTGCTTCGTCCGGATGTGCAAATACTAAATCATTATTTGCCCCAATCACAAATTTCAGATGCGGGTGAATCGTTTTGGTATTCTCGTACAGAAGTCTTCCGCTGGTATCTTCACAGCTGATAAGACTCTTGAAACCGTCTTCGTGCTTCATAGGCTGTTGATTGGCTTCTCTGGCTAAGTTCAGGCGTTTTCCGGCATAGGAGGTAAGCGTAAAATAAAATGCGTC
>DJXC01000178.1 GCA_002449575.1 Ruminococcus sp. UBA7014 | reverse complement strand
TCTACTTACTGTTATTATAGGACAAAATATCACATAAGTCAAGAGAATTTCTTACATTTTGTACAAATTGCCAAAAACAAGATACAGCCTTTGTGCAACCTGCCAATAACATGGCATAATTCTACCCAAAAAATCCGCTGTGATGTTCTGGATAAAACGTTTTCTGTTTCTGACACTCTGCGGAATTCCCTTCTGTCATATATTATACACTATTTTTTTTAAAAAGTAAATAGTTTTTTCATGATTTTTTCAAAATCATTGTTTTACACAAATTTGACAGCGACAATTATAAAGTTCTCACAAAGACTGGGTTTTTTTAAGGTTTTTTCAACCTTTTCAGACAAACTCTTTCAGTCGTCATCCCTGTCAGTTTCATCTTCATCGTCATCCTCTTCCGTTTCTGTTTCCGTTTCTTCAATCGTAGAATTTGCGGTATAATTCCGCCGGAATTGTTCAGGAATATTTTCCTCGATAATTTCATCAATGACATCCCAGTTCCATTTTTTAGCATATCCGCCGGAGGTATGCGGAAGGTCATGTTCTTCCAGCAAGTCATCTGTATATTCATCATAGAAATAATTCCGGACATTTCTCATATCCGTGTCATAGTGCGTAATCACGGGAGTGACTCCGACATCTTCGATTGTGATATTACCCTCATAGTCACGGCAGACATTAAATTCACCCATACCTCCAATCAGGTTGAAATTATCTGTCTGACCGGAAATGAAATTGCCGAGTGAATAAAATACAAGTCCTTTAGAGCCGTTTGGTCTGGAAAGATATTCTACAGAACGGAGGGTATGTGAACCTGTGCCGATAATGACATCTGCGCCCCAGTTAATCAGATTCTGCGCCAGTTCTCTTTCACTGTCCTCAATTTCGTGACTGTCTTCTTCGCCCCAGTGCATAGAAACAACAACACAGTCTGTCTGGGATTTCAGTTCACGGATTTGTTTCTGCATCAGTTCTTCATTGTCGGCATAGGGAATAATAAATGTCGAATCTTCCGGCAGTGAAATTTCTCTGGTATGCAAAGTATATCCCAGAAAGCCAATTTTCAGGCCGTCTTTTTCAATCACACGGAAATTCTGCATATCCGTTTCGCTGCGGTATGCGCCCAGTACAGTAACATTTTCATTATCTTCCCGGATGGCATCCCAATAGTCAAGTGTATATTCCAGTCCCTCTGCGCCTTCGTCAAGCACATGGCTGTTTGCCATATTGAACACATCAAAGCCGGAATTTACCAAATCATAACCAAGTTCAACCGGAGAATTAAATTTTTTACTTGTTCCGGAAAGTTCCAGTTTTCCGTCACAGATTAAAGTTTCCTGATTAATGAATGCAATATTGGCTTTAGCAATGCGGTTTTCTACATCTTTATAGCAATAATGAAAATCATAGACAGTGCCTTCCGGAGCGTGTTCCTTTGCCGTTTTATACACACAAGTATGAATCATATTGTCGCCGACAGCGGCAATACTGACTTTTGCTTTCTGAAAAGCAGGTTCGGTAGGTGGTTCTGTTGTCTCCGGAATACCGATAGAGCCAATATCAATTACATGATTTTCATCTGGTTTCCGAAGGCTTGCACAGCCTGTCAGAGACAGCGAAACAGCTGCCAGAAGTGCGAACACCTGATGTTTCATAATCATTTCCTTTCTGATTTCTGTAAAAATTTCTGATTATTTTCAGTATACCACAAAATCAGCAAAAATGCAACAATTTTTTCAGATTCTTTCAAAATACGCATAAAATCAAAAAAAACGGGTATGTTATCAGCACAGGAGGCGAATTTACATGACACCAATCCAAGGTTCACTGGAAGAAATTCTTGCTGAAATCCGGCATCAGTGCCAGAACAGTTCTGATATTCTGATAAATCCTGTTACTGTCGGGGGCATTGCGTGTGCCGTACTGACCTGTGAAGGAATGCTTTCCACTTCTATTATGACACAGCTTATCATTGAACCGCTGACTGCTGTACCGTTACAGCCGGACAGTGAGCGTTTATTCCGTCATTTACAGGAGCAGTTATTATTATCTCTGGACAGACCGGTTGTCCGGAATTATGAAGACTTATTCCGGCTTTTATACTCCGGGTTTGCAGTTCTGACTGCCGAAGGGCAGAATACTGCCCTTGCCTATGGCGTTCAGGGCTATGAAAAAAGAAGTGTCAGCGAACCTTCCGGAGAGGCAAACTTGTTTGGCGCACATGACGGACTGAATGAAGCTGTCCGCACAAACATGTCACTTCTCCGCCGGAGGATGAAAACGCCACTCCTGAAATTTGAACTTTCCACAGCCGGAAAACTAAGTCAGACAGATATTTGTCTTTGCTATATGACAGACCGTGTTCCGCCGCAGCTTCTCCGGCAGATTAAGAAAGAACTGGATTCTGTTAAATTAGATACTGTATTATCCTCAGGATATTTGCAGCCATTTCTGGAAAAATGCCGGGGCAGTCTGTTTGACAGTGTCAGCCTGAGTCAGCGTCCGGATGTGATATGCTCCAAACTTCTGGAGGGCAGAGTTGTTCTGCTGATTGACGGAACACCGTTTGCCATTGTCATTCCGAAACTATTTATCGAAAACTTCCAGACATTGGATGACTATCAGCATAAGCCTTATTATGCTGCATTCAGCCGATGGATAAAATATGGTGCATTCTTTATTGCTGTTCTGCTTCCGGCATTATATATTGCCGTCAGTATGCATCATCCTGAACTGCTCAACAGCACACTGATTCTGATTCTCACTGATGCTGAACAGAAAGCTCCTCTTTCCCTGCCTCTGGAAACAGTCTTTGTTTTGCTGATGTATGAAATTATCCGGGAAGCGGGGCTTCGTCTGCCGAAATCTGTGGGCGGTGCGGTCAGTATTGTCTCCGGTCTGATTATTGGTGATGCCGCTGTTTCTTCCGGATTAATCAGCACTCCCATGCTGACAATGACAGCGATTTCTGTCATTGCCGGATTTGTCACTCCTGACTTGAATGCTCCAGTTACTGTGATGAGATTACTATTCATTATTGCTGGAGGGTTATGGGGCTTGTTTGGTATCGGACTTCTGGGAATGGCAGTACT
>DJXC01000159.1 GCA_002449575.1 Ruminococcus sp. UBA7014 | reverse complement strand
TACCGACTGAGCTACGGAACCAAATGGCGGTCTGGACGGGGCTCGAACCCGCGACCTCCGCCGTGACAGGGCGGCATTCTAAACCAACTGAACTACCAGACCAAATGGTTGCGGGAGAAGGATTTGAGCCAACGACCTTCGGGTTATGAGCCCGACGAGCTACCGAGCTGCTCCATCCCGCGTTATTTTATTTAATACATCAACCAAAGTACTTATATAGTATAACACAAAATTTGCATTATGTCAAGCTTTTTTTTGTGTTTTTTTATTTTTCGTCTTTTTATATTAATTTTTAAACATTTTTCATTTAAATAAAGTAATTTTAACGAAAACAATAGAAAGAACGCCGGACTTTGTTACAAAAAACACCATCCTACAAAGGACAAAATAAAGAAAAATTAAAGGAATATCTTGAAAAAATAGAAAATATTTTTCAGAAGGAAATCAACTATATTGATGAAACAGAAATTCAGGCTTATACTCCAAGGGGAGAAAAGAACCATGACAGCATTTCAGAAAAGGAATACAGAAGAATCAATATTGTAGCAACAAAAAGAAATTATGCGATTGCTGAAAATTATCATATGATCCTGATTTTTCTGCTGCCCTATTCTTCAGAACTGAATCCCACTGAACATGAGTGGGCAAATATGAAGAGATGGCTCAAATATCACTTGCATGGTTTTGATACTTTCTGGCAGGGATTATTGATTCTGTACAAAAATCATTTTTAAATTTGAAAATTCACTTGCTTTTTAAGATAAAATATGTTATAATAAATTATATATAAGCAATCAAAAACAGAAAAGAGGCTGTATTTCCATGAAAGACGGTTTTGTCAAAATCGCATGTGCCACACCAGAACTTAAAGTAGCTGACTGTGACTTCAATACAGATAAGATAATTGAACTGATTCAGAACGCCTGTGACAGAGGTGTCAAGATTATCTGTTTCCCGGAATTATCTATTACGGGTTATACTTGCGGAGATTTATTTCTCCAGAATGCCCTGATAAATTCTGCAAAAGAAAATCTGCTTCGTCTGACAGAAGAAATTAAAAATCTGGATATTGTTGCCATTGTCGGGCTTCCTGTCGAACACCAGAATAAATTATATAACTGTGCGGCAGTGGTCTTTCACGGCGAAATTCTGGGACTTGTTCCGAAAACGCATATTCCGAATTACGGCGAATTCTATGAAATACGGCATTTCACAAGCGGTGCGGATATGGATGTCTGCGGTTTGGAACTTTCTGAAAAACATTATCCGGCTATGTCAATCAATCAGTTATTTCAGGTAACTCCGGAACTGACATTCGGAATCGAAATCTGTGAGGACTTATGGACAGCAAATACACCTTCTGTAAATTTGGCACAGCAGGGCGCAAATCTGATATTCAATCTCTCGGCAAGTGATGAAATTATCGGAAAAGCGGACTACAGACGGACGATTATCAAGGCGAAATCCGGCAGTCTTCTGTGTGCCTATGCCTATGCAGATGCAGGAGTCGGCGAATCCACACAGGATATGACTTTTGCAGGGCATAATATTATTGCAGAAAACGGCTCGATTCTGGCAGAATCCAAGCTTTTTGAATCCGGTCTGACCGTGGCGGATATTGATGTCAGCCGTTTGGCTTCTGAAAAACGCCGAATGAACACATTTCAGTCAAAAAATCCGAAGCCTCTGGAAAACTTCTATGTATCTGCAATCATTCTGCCCCTGACAGAAACCAAGCTGGAAAGATATATTTCTCCTCTGCCGTTCGTTCCGTCTGACAGAGTAGTGCTTGACGGAAGATGCGAAGAAATTCTGAAAATTCAGGCAATCGGACTGGCAACAAGACTGAAGCATATCGGCTGTAAAAATGCGGTTGTGGGATTATCCGGCGGACTGGATTCCACGCTTGCGCTGATTGTCATGACACATGCATTTGATATGCTCGGTCTTGACCGTTCCGGCATTTTGACCATCACAATGCCCTGTTTCGGCACAACTGACAGAACTTACACAAACGCCTGCCGGCTGGCAGAAGCCTATGGTGCGACACTGAAAGAAATCGACATTAAAGAAAGTGTTCGTCAGCATTTCAGGGATATCGGTCAGAAAGAATCTAATCATGATGTTGTCTATGAAAATAGTCAGGCAAGAGAAAGAACACAGATTCTTATGGATATTGCCAATCAGTGCGGCGGCATTGTTATCGGTACGGGAGACCTGTCTGAACTGGCACTCGGCTGGGCAACCTATAACGGTGACCATATGAGTATGTATGCCGTCAATGCTTCTGTTCCGAAAACGCTTGTCAGATATTTGGTTGCTTATGAAGCCGGACACACAGAGGAAAAACTCAGTGCTGTCCTGAAAGATATTCTCGATACGCCCGTCAGCCCGGAACTGCTTCCCCCTGATGAAACCGGAAATATCGCCCAGAAAACAGAAGATTTAGTCGGTCCTTATGAACTGCACGATTTCTTCCTGTATTATATGCTCCGTTTCGGATTTATGCCGTCCAAAATTTTCCGTATGGCAAAACATGCCTTTGCCGGAAAATATTCTGATGATATTATCCTGAAATGGCAGAAAAAATTCTACTGGCGTTTTTTCTCACAGCATTTCAAGCGTTCCTGTCTGCCGGATGCCCCAAAAGTCGGCAGCGTGACCCTCTCGCCAAGAGGTGATTTCCGTATGCCGAGTGATGCCTGTGCCAATATCTGGCTCAGGGAACTCGAAAAGATGCAAATCTGAAACATCAAGAAAGAAGGTGTTCCTCCATTGGGAGACAAGAAGAACAAAAAGAAAAATTATTATCTGGTAGACTATGAAAATGTCCATAAAGCCGGGCTGAACGGTATTGAAGAACTGAAAAGCACAGATACAGTACTTATTTTCTACAGTGCCTTTGCAGATTCCCTGACATTTGAACTGCACCATTTTTTGAATGGTACAAAAGCCAAAGTAGATTATATCAAAGTGGATACTGAAGGGAAGAATGCGCTGGATTTTCAGCTTTCTTCCTATATAGGCTACCTCATAGGCAAAGATGAACACTGCCGCTGTTACATTGTCAGCAATGACAAGGGATATCATAATGTACGGGATTTCTGGCTGAAACGGGATGCCAAAATCCGGATGATTCCCTGCATTAAGAGTCAGACCAATAATGCGAATATTAAGAAAAACGAACTGCTGGAAGCCCTCCGGGAGCTGCCGCTTTCCAGTGAAGAAAAATCTGAAGCTGCTGAAATTGTTCGTAAACATATCAAAGTGGGTGCGCCGCAGCTTTCACAACTCAAAATTAATATTAATAATGAATTGATTCATGCATTCGGCACAGAAAAAACAAAGCTGATTTATTACGTTGTCAAGCCGCTTATCAAATAAAAAAATCTGCTCCGGAGACAGAAAATCTCCGGAGCATATGGGAGAACTATGGATGAAGCAGGAGAGAATGTGGAAAAGAAATGTTAATATTTTTCTGGAAACTTTAGATGTCACAGAACAGGAACGGAAAAGTCTGAACCTGATTTTTAAACATGCAAGACGGTTTCCTGATACTGGGCGCAGAAAATGGGAAACACATAATAAAATCCAGAATCTTGTCCGGAACAGAAAACGCTGTACAGAAATTTATGAAGCATTTCTTCCGTTTCTGTGTGAAATTGATACATGGAACGAGCTGGATAATCCGGAGTTCTCCGGAAACTGACAGCAGAAATCTGCTGTCGGTTTCGGAAGAATTCTATCACCAACATACAAGGAGGAATTTTATGAAACGTTATTTTCTGGTAGATTTTGAACATCTTCAGCACCCGAATGTCTGCCTCAACGGGATTGAAACACTCACAGAAGAAGATACTGTATATATCCTGTTTTCCGGCGAAGATTCCGGAGTCAGCTTTTCTATGATGGAAAAAATTAACGCTTCCAAAGCAAAGATTTTCCGAAAAAATGTCAGCAAAGACGTGAATGATGATGCTGTGCAGTATGCAGTCGGCTTCTATATGGGCTATATCAAAGGCATGGAAGAAGGAAGGGGCTATGCACTGGCTGTGATTTCAGATGAAAAATTTGGATTTCTGCCCAAGCTGGAAGAGATTAATCTGTATGCATGTCAGACAATTTCTAAAGCACTTTCTGTCATGCCGCAGCATGAAGGTACAGAACAGAAAGGCAGTTCCGAATGGGAAAAGAAATTTTCTGAAATCATGGAAAATCTGGATATTGGCAAAAATCTGGAAACAGAAGTGCATAAGGCACTCAATAAGGCAAGAGAAACTGCCGATTCCGTTGCCCGTGCAGCTTATACACAGGCAAAAGTCAACGATTTGTTCAAGGGAAAGGGATTTCCTCAGGATTTGGCGGATTCTGTCTACAATGCCCTGAAACCGTTGCTTGACCCGGATAACGATAAAGACAATAAAGATAAAAAATAATGATTTTATCCAAGATAAAGGAGTATAGATTATGACTTACAAAGAAAGTTTTATTCAGTTTATGGTAGAATGCGGTGTACTGACATTCGGTGAATTTACCCTGAAAAGCGGCAGAATTGCACCATATTTCATTAATTGCGGAAATTATAAAACTGGCGGACAGCTTGCCCGTCTGGGTGAATACTATGCAGAATGCATTCATGATAACAATATCCCGGTAGAAACTCTGTTTGGTCCTGCTTATAAGGGCATTCCGCTGGCAGTTTCCACAGTAACAGCATTATATAATAAATTTGGCATTGATATTTCTTATTGTTTTGACAGAAAAGAAGTCAAAGACCACGGCGAAGGCGGTATGTTTGTCGGAAAAGTATTACAGGATAAGGAAAAAGTTATCATCATTGATGATGTTATGACTTCCGGCAAGGCTCTGCGTGAATCTCTGCCAAAGCTGAAATCCGCTGCTGATGTGGATATCACAGGCATGGTCATCACTGTTGACCGTATGGAAAAAGGCACGGGCGAACTCTCTGCTGTACAGGAAGTCAAGCAGGAATTCGGCATCACAGTCTATCCGATTGTGACAATGCAGGATATTATTGATGCTATCCGGAACGAAATAATTCCCGGTAAGGAATATCTTGAGAAAATGCTTGCTTATCGTGAGCAGTACGGTGTGAAATCATCTACAGTCTAATTTCTGGCTGCTTTCCAGAATCTGTGGAAATATTTAAATTTTTAAAAAGCAAGCCTGCTGTGCAGAAACGCACGGCAGGCTTTTCAGAAAGTTTCGTCCCGGAGTGCTTCCGTGACAACATCCAGACAGGGCGGAACAGGTGTATCCCTCTGGAAAACAGTATTCAGAAAATTATCATACTGTAAGAGAAGTTTTTCATTCCGGTGCAGAAGTAAATTCAGATATGCCCGGTGAATCTGTAAATTTTGATAAAAATCCAGAATCATAATCCGGTGCAGAATTTGGCGCATATTGCCAAGCAGATAATTTTCTGTCTCACGGCTGATTTCCTGAAAACTGCTGTCAAATGCAAGCAGAGTCCGTTGTTTACGGTCAAAGGATTCCATCTGGCGGACGGCTGTCCGCAGTTCGTGCCGGAAAGGGAATGCTTTTCTCTGCCATAATTTCAGTGCGGTCTGATAATCAGCAAGTGATTTCAGATTTTCAGGAAACTGTTTCTGCTCGTTTTGGTGCAGAAACCATAAATTACTAACCCAGAACAAAAATACTCCGGTTAATCCGGCGAATAATCTGGTTTTCGGTTGCAGAGCTTTATCTGTAAAAATAACAAATGCAGCAGAAAATAAAATCAGATTGCATAAAATCCGCTTCAGAAAAACACCCTCCTTTCTGAATAACAAGAGGTAATATTTTATGAACGATAAATTATATTTATTATATCATGGCTATGAAATCAACGGCTTTGAAGAAATCAAAATATTGGGAATTTATACAACTCCCAAACTGGCAGAACAAGCGAAAAAACGCTATATTATGAAAGACGGCTTCCGGGATTTTCCGCAGCATTGCTTTATCATACAGGCATATACCCCTGATGAAGATGAATACTGGACAGAAGGCTTTTTCAGTGAGCCGGAATCTGTATTTACAGACTTTCAGAAGTTGTCTGCACTTCTGAGCGAATTTTTAAATATTCCGAATGACTGGGAAAATGAGGAATATTTTGCACTGTTACAGGAAGTCAGCTGGAAAACAGCAGTTTCAGACAATGCCGCAGAAATTGCAGAGTATCTCGAACGTCTGACAGATTGCTTTCAGCAGAAATCAAAAGCAGACTATCTTGCTTTTGCAGAAAAAATTCTGCATCTTTAAGGAGAAAATTATGACAGAAATCATCCAGAAATTAAGAACAAATCAGAATCTTACAGACAAAGAATTCAAAAAAATTCTGTCCTGTGAGGATTATGATGAAGAATTGAAACAACATGCAGATGCAGTCCGCCGGGAACAGTATGGAAATAAAGTCTATCTCCGGGGACTGATTGAATTTACAAATTACTGTAAAAATAACTGTTATTACTGTGGTATCCGGCGAGACAACAGAAATGTGTCACGCTATCGGCTGACACAGGAAGAAATTCTGGAATGCTGTCGGGAAGGGTATCAGCTCGGTTTCCGGACTTTTGTACTCCAGGGTGGAGAAGACCCTTATTTCAGTGATAGCATAGTCTGTTCGATAGTTTCAGCAATACATCAGGAATTTCCGGATTGTGCAATCACGCTTTCTATAGGAGAAAAAAGCTATGAAAGTTATCTGGCATATTTTCAGGCAGGTGCAGAACGCTATCTGCTTCGGCATGAAACTGCAAATCCGGAACATTACAAAAAACTGCACCCCTCTGAAATGAGTTGTGAAAACCGTCAGAAATGCTTATTGGATTTGAAAAAAATCGGCTATCAGGTCGGCGCAGGCATCATGGTGGGCAGTCCGTTCCAGACACTTGATAATCTGATTGAAGATTTACGCTTTCTCCAGAAACTCCAGCCGCAGATGATTGGAATAGGACCTTTTTTATCGCATCAGGACACGCCTTTCAGAGACGAACAAAACGGCGATTTGAAATTAACACTTAGATTATTATCTGTTTTAAGATTACTCTTTCCGAAAGTTCTGCTTCCGGCGACAACGGCTCTCGGAACAATTCATCCTATGGGGCGTGAAATGGGTCTGAAAGCCGGGGCGAATGTCATCATGCCGAATCTTTCCCCTACCAGTGTACGAAAAAAATACATGCTTTATGACAATAAAATCTGCACCGGAGACGAATCTGCACAGTGCCGTCAGTGTACGGAACGCCGTGCCGCAAGTATCGGCTATGAAGTCGTAACTGACAGAGGCGATGCAAAAGATTTTAAAAATTCACAAAAAATTTAAAAAGCACCTGAAAAATTTTAAAAATTATGCTATAATAGAACTACTATATTTTACTTAAAAGGGGAATTTTGTTATGAGTATGAAAAAAATAATTGCAGGTATCTGCTCTTTGGCAATGCTTGCAGCAGGCAGTATGCTAAATCTGTCAGCATATGCTGCACCGCCGGA
>DJXC01000030.1 GCA_002449575.1 Ruminococcus sp. UBA7014 | reverse complement strand
CACCTGACAAATACCCGTGCAAGCGGAAGTGATGATGCACTTCGTCTTGTACCGCCGAGAATTATGAGTCTGGAAGACTGTCTGGAATTTCTGGCTGATGATGAACTTCTGGAAGTTACTCCGAAAAGCCTGAGAATCCGCAAAAGAATTCTGGACAATGCCCAGAGAGCAAAACAAAGAGGTAAAAAAGCATGAAAAAATTAGCAATATTCTGCGCTTCTGTGCTGCTGCTTTGCAGCGGATGCGCTTCCAAACCGATTACACAAGAACCGGAAGAAACTGCTGCACCTACAGAGACAGAACTTCCCGAAAATGCTTCCTATGACCCGGATTCCAATACTGTCTATATCTTCCCGACAACAGAAACTCCGGAAGAAACTGTCATTCCGGATTCTCTCGAAATTGATGCCGGTGCAACTTCTCTGGACGTTCTGCAATATGAAGTCTTTGCAGACAGAGCTGTGATTACAGATTTTACCGGAACAGATACAGAAATTGTTGTGACTTCCCATATCGGAAGCTATCCGGTGACAGAAATCGGACATTATGCCTTTGAAGCTGCATGGGATGTGACAAGCATTACTCTGCCGGATTCTGTTACAACTATCAGTGAACAGGCATTTGCAGACTGTGAAAGCCTGACTTCTGTGAACATTCCGGAAGAGGTAACTTTTATCGGACGTGGTGCATTCTCGAACTGTATTTCTCTGACAGAACTTACAATTCCGGCAAGCGTTACTGATACACAGGAAGAAATGCTCACCGGATGTGCTGTACAGGATTTATATATCTTAAATCCGCAGCTTGACTATCATAGCTGGGGTCTGGAAGATGCTGAAACAAAATGTACAATTCATGCACTTCCCGGTTCTAAAATTCTTGCATGGGCAGAAGAAAACGGTTTTCCGACAGAAGAAATTTCATAATGCGTTATCGTACTTCCGGAATTTTCCGGAAGTATTTTTTTACAAATCCGAAACGGGATTTTACATAGATTTAACATAATCACTCTGCTACATTTTATATTTCTCTGCTATGATGAAAAAGGTCTGAAAAAACTGTGAAAATTCACGGAAATCAAGCTTATTTTAAGCTTTCAGGCTTATGATAAATATTAGTAAAACCACTTGAAAGGCGGTTGTTTGTATGAATGTGAAAGATGTTGTACTAGCCGTGATTATGGTCATTGGCGGTCTTGCATTCTTCCTGTATGGAATGAATGTCATGTCATCCGGTCTGGAAAAAATGGCAGGCGGCAAACTGGAACAGGCACTCAAAAAGCTGACTTCCAATACATGGCTGAGTCTGTTCCTCGGAACATTTATTACAATTGTATTGCAGTCTTCCTCTTCAGTAACGGTCATGCTGGTTGGACTGGTCAACTGTGGCATGATGGAAGTCAGTCAGACAGTTACTGTTATTATCGGCTCAAATATCGGCAAGACGTTTACGACATGGCTGCTTTGTCTGATGGGAGTGGATACAGAAGGTCCGCTGTGGCTGTCACTTCTGAATCCGGAATACTTCTCTCTGATTTTTGCGCTGGTTGGTGCAGTGCTCATCATGATGTCGAAAAATGGCAGAAAGAAAGATATTGGAAACATTCTGGTCGGTTTCGCTGTCCTGATGTACGGCATGGTGCTGATGGGTGATGCTGTTGCGCCTCTGAAAGATTCCGAAGAATTCCAGCAGCTTCTGACAAAATTCAATAATCCGATTCTGGGTGTTCTGGTCGGTACAGTTGTAACAGGTGTGATTCAAAGTTCTGCGGCATCTATTGGCATTCTCCAGAGACTGGCAGATTCTACCGGTGCGATTACATTCGGCATGGCGATTCCGATTATTATGGGACAGAATATCGGTACTTGTGTTACCGCTTTAATTTCCAGCTTTGGTGTCAACCGGAATGCGAAAAAAGTCGGTATCATTCATATCGCATTCAATATCATCGGAACAGTCTTTTTCCTGACACTTTATGAAATTCTGGACATGACAATCGGATTTGCATTCTCGGATATGACAATTAATTCTGTCGGCATTGCGATTGTTCATACGGTATTTAATCTGCTGACAACTGTCCTGCTGCTGCCGTTTGCAAAACAGCTTGAAAAGATTGCCAACTGGCTTCTTCCGGACAAAGAGACAGAACCGACACAGGAAGAACATGCATTGCTTGACAAGAGACTGCTGACAACGCCTTCTGTTGCTGTCACAGAATGTGATGAAGCTTCCCGAAAAATGGCAAAACTTGCCAAAGAAACTATGTTCATGAGCATTTCGCTCCTGACAGATTATGACAAAAAAAAAGTCGAAAAGGTCTTCAAAAATGAAGACATGCTTGATGACTACGAAGATAAAATCGGTACGACATTAGTACAGCTGACTTCACAGGCACTTTCCGAACATGACAGTCAGGTTTCTTCAAGGGTGCTGAGAGCAATCGGAGATTTTGAGCGTCTGGGTGACCACGCTATCAATCTGGCAGATATTGCAAAAGAAATTCATGACAAGAAACTCCAGTTTTCTGAAAATGCAATGAAAGAAATGGACGTACTGACAGAAGCACTGGAAGATATTCTGGAACGTGCCTATCGGGTTTATAAGACTGTAGATGAATCTGATGCAGCAGATATTGAACCGCTTGAACAGGTCATTGACTATCTGACACGGGACATCAAGGCGAACCATGTCCGCCGTCTGCAAGCCGGCACTTGTACCATTGAAACAGGCTTTGTCCTTGCAGATATTCTGAATAATTTTGAGAGAGTTTCTGACCATTGTTCCAATATTGCTGTTTCTGTCATAGAAACTTCACACAGCACGTTTGAGACACATGGTTATCTGAACAAAGTCAAATTTGGCAACAAGAACTTTAATGACAATTTTGAAAAATTTTCACATCAGTACAGTATCAACGGCATCTGACCGGACAGCCATGCAGAAACTGCATGGCTGTTTTTCTGACTGCATACAGAAAAACAGCGGACAGTCTGCAATGACTGTCCGCTGCATATCATTTTGCTATGAATTACAGCATCTTTGCACGAAGCTCTTCCGGAGACAGCGGGGAAAGATAACCCGGTGCAACATCCAGAGCGGTTTTACAGCCGACTGCACCTTCTGCCTTCAGTCTGCTCAATGCCCGTGCATAGGCAACCAGAACAGAAGCTGTAAATTCCGGATTGGATTCCAGTTTCAGAGAATATTCAATCGTCTGATTGGTCTGTTCGCCATCGCCGGTCTTGCCGGAACGGATAACAAATCCGCCATGTGGCAGTGTATTATGATTTTTATTGAACTCTTCTTCGCTGATGAAATTTACAGTCGTATCATATTCATCAAAATAATTTTTCATATTCTTGATTTCAGATTCGATTTTTGCCTTGTCTGCGCCTTCTTCTGCCACAACATAGCATACACGCTCATGCTTTTCACGGGTTGTCAGTTCCGGCTGAGAACCGCTGCGGACAGCTTCAATCGCTGCTTCCACAGGGCATGTATACTGAATGCCTTTTTTCACGCCTTCTACTCTTCTGATAGCATCAGAATGACCCTGACTGACACCTTTTCCCCAGAAAGTATAGGTCTTGCCGTTTGCCAAAATCGATTCTGCATACACTCTGTTCAGAGAAAACAGACCGGGGTCCCAGCCAAGAGAAATCATTGCCAGATGATTATTTTCTCTTGCAGCCTTATCGACATTAGCGAAATGTTCCGGAATTCTTGCGTGTGTATCGAAACTGTCAATCACGTTGAAGTACTTTGCCAGTTCCGGAGTCTGTACAGGCAGGTCAGTCGCACTGCCGCCACAAATAATCAGTACATCAATTTTATCCTGATAGTTTTTGGCATCTTCCAGCTTATACACCGGAATTCCCTCTGTCAGAAGCTTGACAGATTCGGGCGCACGTCTTGTGAATACACCGACAAGTTCCGTATCCGGATTCTGTCTGACAGCCAGTTCTACACCTTTTCCGAGATTGCCATAGCCGGCAATCGCAATTCTGATTTTGCTCATTGGAAAAACCTCCGCTTTCTTTATTTAAGTTTACCAGATTATTATAGCATATTTTTTGAATTTTGTAAAGAAAAAACTGCAAACAGATTAATATTTTTAAAAAAATAAAGTCTTATCATGATTTTTGTTAAAATAATTCTGTAGATTACACAAATACATTTGTTTTTGATGCACGGACAAGGTCTGAAAAGACTTACAGCACAGCCGGAAAGCTGTGCTGTTTTTGTTTTTAGAGAATAAAACAGATTAAGCCGGAACAGCCCTCGTTAATAATTCTTTCGAGAGTTTCCTGCAATTTCATCCGGGCTTCCACAGGCATTTTGAACAGCTTGTTATGTAGTCCTTCATTGACAAGTTCATGCAGAGACTTTCCAAAAATATTGGAACTCCAGATTTTCGCCGGGTCTTCTTCAAATCCCTGCAACAAGTACATAACAAGTTCTTCACTCTGCTTTTCACTGCCAACAATCGGACTGACAGTGGTATTGATTCCGGCTTTCATCATGTGGATAGACGGTGCAGAAGCTTTCAGCCGGACGCCATATTTGCCGCCCTGCTTGATAATTTCCGGTTCTTCCAGACTTAATTCTTCCATTGTTGGCATGACAATGCCGTAACCTGTCGCCTCTACTTCTTTAAGAGCAGGCTCTAATCTGGAATAAGCTTTTTTCACCTCGCACAGTTCACGGAGAATTTCAAGCAGACTGCCTTCATCCTGAATTTCCAGTCCGGTTGATTCGCTGAGAATCTTGAAAAATAATGAATGGTCAAGTGTAACTGTAATGGTGACTGCACCGCTGCCGAGGTCAATTTCAGAACTTTCTGCATGTAAAATATACTGACAGTCACAGATTGGCTTTGCCAGTGCAGAAGCATCCTTGACAGTCACAAGATTCCGGGCGGCTTCCCGGATGACAGAAAATACTTCCTGTTTGACAGGATGCCCTTTTTCAAGCATGGAAATCCAGCCAGGCATGGCAAAATTGACTTCCCTGACAGGAAAGGCATACAACAGAGCTGTCAGAATTTTTTGAATGTCCTGCTCCTGTAACTGCGTACAGCTGACAGGAAGTACTGCGGTATGATACATTTCCTGCATTTTTGCAGCAAGTGTTCTGGCTTCGTCAGTATCAGGGTCAACACAATTGAGCAATACAATAAACGGCTTGCCAAGTTCCTGTAATTCTTTAATCACCCGTTCTTCACATTCGGCATATTCGCTTCGTGGAATATCTGAAATACTGCCGTCAGTTGTCACGACAAGCCCGATAGTGGCATGTTCTGTGATAACTTTCTGTGTGCCGATTTCAGCAGCCATATTAAACGGAATTTCTTCATCAAACCAGGGTGTCATGACCATACGGGGCATTTCATTTTCGATATAGCCAAGCGAACTGGGGACAATATAGCCTACACAGTCAATCATTCTGGCACGGAATTTTGCACCGTCCTGAAGATGCACTGTAACTGCTTCTTCAGGAATGAATTTTGGTTCTGTTGTCATGATAGTTTTTCCGGCTGCGGACTGCGGAAGTTCATCTACAGCACGTTCTTTCTTGTAGTCGCTTTCAATATTGGGAATGACAAGCGTTTCCATAAATCTTTTAATCAGTGTCGATTTGCCTGTCCGGACAGGACCTACCACGCCGATATAAATATCACCGCCGGTACGCTGTGCAATATCGCTGTAAATATCTTTCATGCAAAGTCCTCCTGTTTAGCTGATAATAGGAATCAGCAGCATTGTATTTTCAGAGAGCTGTTCCTGCGTGAGGTCATTTTCTTCCAGAATGGCTTCTACACTGGTATGGCAGCGTCTGGCAATTTCCCAGATATTTTCCTGTGCCTTGCCGAAATAGAGCCGGAGTGCATAATTATCCTGAAATTTTTCATTTTCCTGAATTGCAATGTCAGAAAGCACCTCTGTTTCAGTACAGTGAATGACACTGCCTTCCATGCGGAGTTCTGTTTTCAAAGAAACTTCCGATGCACCAGAAAGCGTATAGGAACAGTTTTCAGCACTGGCACGAATCTGTATTCTATCTGCCGGAGAAAGATTCTGCATTGCAAAGCGATATTCAAAAGGCTCTTCTTTTTCAAGCAGACGGGGCATTCCGGAACTTTCCCGGACAAGAAGATAACAGCAGAGCATTCCGCTGATACAGATTTCAGAATTTTCAATTGCCACAGTCAGATTGTGGACTTCCCCCCATGCATCATAAACGCAGTCAAGTTCGCAGTCCGCACAGGTAAGTTTTGTATTGCAGACAAGCATTTCTGAAAACGGCACAGGCGCACTGCAAGTCAGCAGCTTCATATTCTGAACGGAACAGGGATGTTCTGTAGAAAAGGCAT
Source organism: Ruminococcus sp. UBA7014 (assembly GCA_002449575.1). Classification (GTDB taxonomy): domain Bacteria; phylum Bacillota; class Clostridia; order Oscillospirales; family Ruminococcaceae; genus UBA3855. The sequence continues at coordinate 3,145 of DJXC01000030.1, read as the reverse complement.
CACAGACAAGGGATTCCGCCGCCATCCGGCAGGCAGTGCAGGAAAGCCGGAGTTCCGCTTCACAGCGAAGCAGACGAATATCGCCGTTTTCGTCCGTGACGGGTTTCAGGTCACAGGAAGCCACTGTGCATAATACTTCACAGTCGTCCTGTTCTTCAATACCATCAAGGTCAACCATATGACTGTATGGAATCCGGAAAGACATGGGTTCAAGGCTGCCGTCACCATCTTTTTCGCAGGCATAGAGAATCTGAATCTGTAAATTTCCCTGCGCCATGATTTTTCCGGAGATGAATTTATGACTTTGTTCCACAGCAGCGGCATCACAGCGGACAACTTGCAATAACGCCGGTTTGGAAGTACCAAGTTCAAGTTCTTCGGAAAGCACAATATGATTGACAGTGTGCAGCCGTTTTGCCTGATAGCGAAGCTGAATTTTACGAAGCTGCATATTTTTTGCGAAAATATCGCTGACAGCTTCCTGCCGGCGAACCGTGCTGGTTCGGATACGGACAGTTACAGCACCACGGACATCAAGTCTCCTTCGGCTGACTGCACGGCAGTTGACATAATCTGTAACAGGCAGAATTTCATTGATAATCACTTCTCCGGCAGGAAGTTCGGCAGTTCTGGAAAAATGTAATGTCTGGGTGACGCATTGCAGAACATGGCTGTCTTCACTGCAATACAAAATCCGGATTTCGGCGGCAAGTTCATAGGATAACCTGTTGTCACTGACAGATTCACTGACAACAGAGGGTATGACAAAGCACTTGATTAATTTGCAGACATCCGGATAATAATCCGGCAGAACATAGTCAAGTTCTATACTCTGTTCCTGCACGGAAGTGCCGGAAGGTTCGGCGGCGGCAATCACCGTCTGATTCATTCGCAGTTCCATAGAAATTGCAAGACCTCCTTGATTTCACTGTTACTGCATTCTATGCAGGGAATGTCCGGAGTATGCCATGACAAAAAAATCTCCCCATAAGGGAGATTTTTTCAGGATTCTTCTTTTCTGGAAAGTCGTTCAATCGCATTTGTATTAAGTTTCGCAGTTAGTTTCAGCCGGTCAACTTCCTGTCGGAGTGCCTCAACTTCTGACTGAAAGCTGTCTTTTCCTTCGAGCTGATGCCGCAAACTGTCTGCTTCGGCTTTGTACTTATTAAGTTTCAGAATATACTTGACCTGTTCTTCTTTAAGCTGTGCAATTTCGTCCTGTGCTTCTTTGAGATGATGTGTCAGCATATTGGTCTGTAACTGCATAATACGTAGTTCTTTCAGGATTTCAGCATTGAGCTGATTCTGTGCATTGCCGAAATTTTCCAGTTCCTGCCCGGTTTTACCGATACCCTGCACTGATTCATAAGTTTTGGAATTCAAGATTTTCACCCCCGCTTGTGAACTCTCCACCACTTGAAGAAGTGGCGGTTCTTGTTAATCTTTGATGAAGTCTGTTTTTCTCTGCTGTCACAGCAAGCCGAAATTTTTCCGGTGATGATTCAGCATTGTCCGGAGCGTTTCTTCCAGAGAAAATTCCGGCTGCCATCCGGTATCCTGACGAAGCCGGGAAATATCCGCTTCCATGACAGGCACATCTGAAGGGCGCATTCTGGCAGGATTTTTTTCTGTCACAATGGAGATACTGCTCATTTCCAGAAGCATATCCAGCAGTTCCTGAATAGCAACAGCATGACCGCTTCCGACATTATACGTTTCACCAGCACAGCCTTTTTCCATCAGGAGCGTGTAGGCACGCACAACATCACGCACATCAGAAAAATCACGTTTTGCAGAAAGATTTCCCACCTGTATGACAGGCGGACGGAATCCGGCTTCCATTTCGGCAATCTGGAGAGCGAAATCGGCAGCGACAAAAGTCGGAGACTGTCCCACTCCGATATGATTGAATGCCCTGACCATAACAATTCCCATACCGTAAGCTCTGGCATAAATATTTCCTATCATATTCTGACAGGCTTTTGTCATCGCATAGGGATTTCCGGGATGCAGAGGTGTTTCCTCGCTGACAGGACAGGTATTATTTTTCAGAATGCCATATTCCTCACCAGACCCGACAAGCAGAATCCGGGGATAATATTCTTCAATACTGCGGACGGCTTCCAGCAGATGCAGCACGCCTTTAATATTCACATCAATTGTCAGTTCAGGATTTTTCCACGATGTGGCAACAGAACTCTGTGCCGCAAGATGATAAATCTGTTTCGGACGGTGAATCTGCAATAAATTCCGGATTTCTGATTCCTGCATAATATCCAGTGTAAAGATATCACAGTTTCCGGAACGAATATGTTCCCGTGGCAGAATTGTTGCGCCGATATGCAGCGGCTTCCGATTCAGTTCCTGAATGAGATAGCTGCCGACAAAACCGCCTGCACCAATAACAAGTGCATCCAAGCGGAACACCTCACTTTCTTAAAAATCAGTCATTTTTCAAAACATGATAGACTTGTTGCATAATTTTGTCACATTGATAAACTTCCTGTACCCGTTTCCGGGCATTGCTGCCGAATGTTTTTCTAAGAGCCGGAGAATCTGCCAGTTTCTGAATCGCATCTGCCAGAGCCTGTACATCATGCGGCGGAACAGTCAGCCCGGTTTCTCCGTGCAGACTGACATAAGGCACACCTGTCGGCAGACTGGTATTAATGACAGGTTTTCCGGCGGTCATGGCTTCCTGCTGAACAATGCCGAATGCTTCGGAATTTTCGACAGACGGAAGAATAAAAATATCACAGTCGGCAAATGCAGATTTCAGTTTATCCTCCGGCAGATTGCCCAGAAAATGCACAGGCAGTTTCCCGGCAAGTTTCCGGAGTTCCGGTTCAAGAATGCCTGTTCCGCACAGGAACAGTTCACAGCCCCTGACTTTCCGGAATGCCTGAATCAGCACGTCCACACCTTTATAATACACCAGCCTGCCGACAAATAATAATTTCAGATTTCCAGATTTCCGGAGTTTCTGTGTTAAAACAGGAGAAAACCGAAAATTTTCAGAAATTTCGGCAGGATAAGGAATTACTCTGCATTTTTCACGGAATTCCGGCAGAAAGGCAGAACTGTCAATATGCCCCTGTGTCGCTGTGATAATGCAGTCCGCCCGGCGAAGAAATTTTTTCAGAAT
>DJXC01000072.1 GCA_002449575.1 Ruminococcus sp. UBA7014 | reverse complement strand
CAGTTGCTAACCAGAAGTGCGAAAAGGAAAACAAGTAATTGATTGATACTTCAGGAATCACTGCCCTGTACTCCGTGCAGGGCGTTTTTCTGTATGCCCTCCCCCGAAAGGAATGATTCTATCTATGATACACAAATATGAAATGAACGGATTGTATATTGTTCTGGATGTCAACAGCGGCGGTGTACATATCGTTGATGAGCTGACTTATAAAATGCTGGATGATGCTGCTCCCCCGTTTGCAGACGAATGTCCGGCGGCAATTGTCAAAAAATTAAGCGACAGTTTTCCGGTTCAGGAAATTCTGGACTGTTATCAGGAACTGAAAGAACTTGCTGACCAGAAAATTCTGTTTGCCAATGACGAATATGAAAAATATGCCCGTTTTGCTGCACCCGCTCCAATTAAGGCAATGTGTCTGCATATCTCTCATGACTGTAATATGAGATGCAAATATTGTTTTGCTTCCACGGGTGATTTCGGCACAGGTCGAAAGCTGATGCCTGTCGAAACCGGCAAACTTGCCATTGATTTTCTGATTGAAAAATCTCAGAACAGAAAATTTCTGGAACTGGACTTTTTCGGCGGCGAACCGCTCATGAATTTCAATGCTGTGAAAGAAGTTGTCAGGTATGCCCGTGAACGTGAAAAAGAAACCGGAAAGAAATTCCGGTTTACCATCACTACAAACGGCACACTCCTGAATGATGATGCGATTGCTTTTATTAATTCTGAAATGTCGAATGTTGTCTTATCTATTGACGGCAGAAAAGAAACCAATGACAGAATGCGCCCTGTCACCGGCGGCAAAGGCACTTATGACATTATTCTGCCGAAGTTCAAAAAACTTGTAGAGCAGCGTGACAAGAGTCTTGACTATTATGTAAGAGGTACTTTCACAAAATATAATCTTGATTTTGCCAAAGATGTATTCAGTCTCTATGAAGCCGGATTTGACCAGATTTCTGTTGAGCCTGTTGTGTGTGAAAGCAAATATCCCTATGCGCTGACAGAAGAAGATATTCCGGCAATCTCTGCGGAATATGAGCTTCTTGCCAATCAGATTCTTGAAAACGACAGAGCCGGAAAGCATTTTAATTTTTTCCATTTCATGATTGACCTTGATGCAGGTCCGTGTGCAATCAAGCGGCTGAAAGGCTGTGGCTGCGGCAATGAATATGTTGCAATTACGCCAGACGGTGATATTTATCCCTGTCACCAGTTTGTCGGTATTGAAGAATATAAAATGGGCAATCTTGAAGAAGGTACTTTCAACGAAGAAATGAAATATGAATTTTCACAGTCTCATATCTACAACAAATCAAAATGCCGTGACTGCTGGGCGAAATTTTACTGTTCCGGCGGCTGCAATGCGAATAACTATCAATATCAGGGCAATATTCTGGAATCGCATACGCTCTCCTGCGAACTGGAAAAGAAGCGTCTGGAATGTGCCATCATGATTCAGGCAGTCAAGAAGATGGAACATCTCGCACCTGATGAAGTCAGCACCGCATTCAAAAACTGTTAAAAATCAAAAACCGGACGGGTTCACAGTCCGGTTTTTCATATTATTCTAGTTTATAACTGGTCAGCGATTCTCAAAATCAAATCATGAGTCTTGTCCCAACCGAGACAGGGGTCTGTAATTGACTTGCCGTAGATGCCTTCGCCGACTTTCTGTGCGCCATCTTCGAGATAGCTTTCAATCATGAAGCCCTTGACCATTTTTTTGATGTCGCTGTTATGACGGCAGGCGTGCAGAACTTCGTTTGCAATTCTGGGCTGTTCATACCAGCATTTATTAGAATTACAATGATTGGTATCAATAATCACAGCAGGATTTTCAAGATGTTTTTCTTTATAATGATGATAAGTCAGCAGCAAATCTTCATAATGATAATTGGGCTGTGATTCCCCGTGCTTGTTGACGAATCCTCTCAGAATGGCATGTGCCAGCGGATTTCCGGAAGTATGCACTTCCCAGCCTCTGTATAAGAACGTATGTTTTGACTGTGCAGCATAAATCGAATTGAACATGACAGATAAATCTCCGCTTGTAGGATTTTTCATCCCTGCCGGAATATCCATGCCGCTGACAGTAAGTCTGTGCTGCTGGTCTTCCACGCTTCTTGCACCGACTGCCACATAAGAAAGCAAATCTGATAAATATCTGTAATTTTCCGGATACAGCATTTCATCTGCGCAAGTAAAGCCTGTTTCTTCAATAGCACGTCTGTGCAGTTTCCGGATAGAAATCAGTCCTTCGAGCATATCTTCTGCCTTAGTGGGGTCAGGCTGATGCACCATTCCTTTATAGCCTGTGCCGTTAGTTCTGGGCTTATTTGTATAGATTCTGGGAATAATCTGAATTTTCTCCTGCACTTCTTCCTGTACTTTTGCCAGACGGTGAATATATTCCATTACTGCATCTTCCCTGTCAGCAGAACAAGGACCAATAATCAGAATCAGCTTGTCTGATTCGCCTTTAAAAATCTTTGCTGTTTCTTCATCTCTTTGCTTTTTGCGTGTCTCGAATGCAACAGAAAGCGGATACTGTTCTTTAATCTCTTTTGGGATTGGTAATTTTCTGATAAATTCCATACTCATAGCTGTCATACTCCTTAAAAAAAAATAAATCTGTCTTATTATACACTATTTTAAAAAATTTGTCAAGTGGAATTAATTTTTTTTCATGGTCTACATGTTCAGAAACAAATCTTTCAGATGCAGGCGCAGCCTGACAGATTATTTCAGCAATATAGTACTAAAGTTCCGGTTTCCTTTTTTTGTCATGAGATATAAGCCACAATATATTGTGGTTTATATTTTCTGTTTCTTTCGTGGATTAAAGCCTTTGTTTTTGCTTATTTTTTGAGAAAAAAGCTTACTTTTGTGCTTTTTTAACAACAATTACATAATATTCACCAATCTTATTGTACATTATCACGGCTTGACAATTCTGGAAATATACGTTATACTAATATATAGCACTTTATCCGGCATACCAGATATTGTGCCGTAATATTTTCAGAAAAAGGAGTTTTCAGCGATATGTTGAGTAATATAATCAAGCGTGACGGACGGCAAGTCCCGTTCGATATGGAAAAAATCAGTAATGCTGTATTCAAGGCAGCTCAGGCAGTAGGGGGGTCTGACCGTACCGAAGCTGAGGCTATTGCTAAACAAGTATGTCAACTTTGTGAAGAACAATGTGTCGACAATCCTCCGACTGTAGAACAAGTACAGGATTTTGTCGAAAAAGTTCTGATTCAGCGTGGACATGCTCATACAGCAAAAGCTTATATTCTCTACCGTTACGAACGGACACGCTCCAGAGAAATGAAAACCAATCTGATGAAAGTACTCAACGAGCTGACTTTCCATTCTGCAAAAGACAGTGACATCAAACGTGAAAATGCCAATATTGACGGTGACACTGCAATGGGAACAATGCTGAAATACGGCAGTGTTTCCGCTAAAGAATTCTATGAATTATATGTTCTGAAACCAGAACATGCCAAGGCGCACGCCGAAGGTGATATTCATATTCATGATTTGGACTTTCTGACACTGACAACAACTTGTTGTCAGATTGATTTAGTCAAGCTGTTCAAAGGTGGATTTTCCACCGGTCACGGCTTCCTGAGAGAACCGAATGACATTGCAAGTTATTCCGCACTTGCCTGTATTGCAATTCAGTCGAACCAGAATGACCAGCACGGCGGTCAGAGTGTTCCGAATTTTGACTATGCTATGGCGGACGGCATCCGGAAAACATATGCAACAAGATACCGTCAGAATCTTGCCCGTGCGCTGGAACTTCTGACAGAAACAGAAAATCCTGCTGAATATGTTCTGCATCTGTGTGATGAAATCAAGCTGCATGAAAACCTGATTCCGGTACTCGCCAATGACAATGGCTTTGCAGAAAAAATCAAAACCGCTTTAGAGAAATCCCTGACACCGGAACTGACTGCAAAAATTCTGAAATTCACTGCTGCACATGCTTATCAGGAAACAGACCGTGCAGCTTATCAGGCAATGGAAGCACTGGTGCATAATTTAAACACCATGAACAGCCGTGCAGGCGCACAGACACCGTTTTCGTCAATCAATTATGGTACAGATACCACACCGGAAGGACGTATGGTAATAAAAAACATTCTGCTTGCCAACGAAGCCGGTCTCGGCAACGGTGAAACCCCTATCTTCCCGATTCATATCTTCAAGATTAAAGAAGGCATTAACTATAATCCTGAAGACCCGAACTATGATTTATTCAAGCTTGCCTGCCGGGTATCTGCCAAGAGACTGTTCCCGAATTTTTCTTTCATAGATGCACCGTACAATCTCCAGTACTACAAACCGGGCGACTACCGGACGGAAATTGCTTATATGGGCTGCCGTACCAGAGTTATCGGCAATGTGCATGACCCCAGCCGTGAAATTGTTACTGGCAGAGGCAATTTAAGCTTTACTTCTGTCAACCTTCCCAGACTGGCAATCAAGGCAGACCATAATCTGGACACTTTCTTTGCAAGCCTTGATGAAATTATGAATCTGGCGATTGACCAGCTCAAACACAGATTTGAGATTCAGTGTCAGAAAAAAGTTCGTAACTTCCCGTTCCTGATGGGCCAGGGCATCTGGATTGATTCTGAAAAACTCGCTCCCGATGACAGTGTTGCTGAAGTCCTGAAACATGGTACACTTTCTGTAGGCTTTATCGGACTTGCCGAAACACTGAAATGCTTAATCGGTAAACATCACGGAGAAAGCGAACAAGCTCGTAAACTCGGTCTGGAAATCATTACCAGAATGCGGAAACGGCTTGACAAAGAAGCACAGGACACAGGGTTGAATTTCTCCTTACTGGCAACCCCTGCCGAGGGCTTATCCGGCAGATTTGTCCGTATGGATAAAAAAAGATATGGTATCATTCCCGGTGTGACTGACAGAGAATATTATACCAATTCTTTCCATGTACCTGTTTATTATCCCATCAGCGCATTTGAAAAAATCCAGATTGAAGCTCCCTATCATGCATTGACAAATGCCGGTCATATCAGTTATGTGGAACTTGACGGCGACCCGCTTAAAAATCTTTCTGCATTCGAGAAAGTCATCAGATGTATGAAAGAATCCGGCATTGGTTATGGTTCTATCAATCATCCTGTAGACCGTGACCCGGTATGTGGATATACAGGCATTATCAATGACGTATGCCCCCAGTG
>DJXC01000033.1 GCA_002449575.1 Ruminococcus sp. UBA7014 | reverse complement strand
TAGCTGCACCAACCTTGATAACTGCCACACCGCCGGAAAGTTTTGCAAGTCTTTCCTGAAGCTTTTCTTTATCGAAATCAGAAGTAGTTGTTTCAATCTGAGCTTTAATCTGAGCAACTCTGTCTTTGATTTCAGAAGAATCGCCTGCACCGTCTACGATGATAGTATTTTCCTTCTGAATGACAATCTGACGGGCACGACCGAGCTGAGAAATCTGTGTATCTTTCAGTTCCAGACCGAGTTCTTCTGTAATCACTTCTGCGCCGGTCAGAATAGCGATATCTTTCAGCATTTCCTTTCTTCTGTCACCAAAGCCCGGAGCTTTGACAGCAGCACACTTAAAGACACCTCTTAAATTATTCAGAATAATTGTAGTCAGTGCTTCGCCTTCGATATCTTCTGCAATGATAACCAGCTTTTTGCCGGACTGTACAAGCTGTTCCAAAAGCGGCAGGATTTCCTGAATATTGCTGATTTTCTTATCTGTAATCAGCACAAACGGGTCATCATAAACAGCTTCCATCTTTTCTGTATCTGTTACCATATAGGGAGAAATATAGCCTCTGTCGAACTGCATACCTTCTACGACTTCGGAATACGTTTCAGCAGTCTTGCTTTCTTCGATAGTGATAACACCGTCAGAAGTTACTTTTTCCATAGCTTCTGCAATCAGCTTGCCGACACTTTCATCAGCAGAAGAAACAGTGCCGACTCTGGCAATATCTTCGCTGCCTTCCACGGGCTTAGAATTCTTCTTGATAGTTTCTACAGCAGTATCCACAGCCTTTGCAATACCCTTTTTCAGAATCATCGGGTTTGCGCCTGCGGCAATATTCTTCATGCCTTCATTGATGATAGCCTGTGCAAGCAGAGTTGCTGTTGTAGTACCATCACCGGCAGCATCATTTGTCTTGGTAGCGACTTCTTTCACAAGCTGTGCGCCCATATTCTCGAAAGCGTCTTCCAGTTCAATATCTTTTGCGATTGTGACACCATCATTTGTAATCAGTGGTGCGCCGAATTTCTTATCCAGAACGACATTTCTGCCTTTCGGTCCAAGTGTAATCTTGACAGTATCTGCAAGCTTATCAATACCAGCCTGCAAAGCCTTTCTGGCATCTTCTCCGTATTTAATATCTTTTGCCATGAGAAATCACTCCTAATCTATAAAAATAAATTATTCTACAATTGCAAGAATATCTTCTTGTCTGACAATCGTATATTCTTCGCCGTCAACCTTCACTTCAGTACCGGAATATTTGCTTGTCAGAACTTTATCGCCAACCTTGACAGTCATTGGAATCAGTTCGCCGCTTTCGCTGCGTTTGCCTTCACCGACTGCAACGATTTCAGCAACCTGGGGTTTTTCTTTTGCAGAGCCAGCTAAAATAATGCCGCTCTTGGTAGTTTCTTCTGCTTCAGTCATCTTAATGACGACTCTGTCTGCTAAAGGTTTAATAGTCATAATGCATTTCCTCCTTCTGATTTTAGCACTCTCTTTCTCTGAGTGCTAATTCTATTTTATCAGCTTTCTGAAAAAAATCAAGTGTATTTTTAAATTTTTTCAAAAATTCAGCTTTCTGCACAAATTTGTTGATAATTTTAATATAATCAATACAGATTTTTACAGTTCTGTGAAAATCCGCTCATCTCTTATTTTACTTTTTATTCATCATTTGTTCACAAAACGTTCATATAATTCATGAATAAATCATGTATAATTATTATGAAGGATTTTAATTTTTTTTGAACTTCCTGAATTTTATCAAAAAGGAGTGCTTACTTTATGGCTTTAGAAAAAGTATTAGTCGTAGATGACGACCAGAATATCTGTGACCTGCTGAGAATGTATCTGGAGAAAGAGGGTTACAGTGTGATTGTTTCCAATGACGGCAAAGAAGCCGTTGTCAAATTCAATGCCTTAAACCCCGATATTGTTCTGCTGGACGTGATGCTTCCTTCTATGGACGGACGGGGCGTATGTCGTGAAATCCGGAAAAGTTCCAATGTACCGATTATTATGATTTCTGCTAAAAATGAAACGTTTGACAAAGTTCTTGGTCTGGAACTCGGCGCAGATGATTATATTTCCAAGCCGTTTGATGCAAAAGAAGTAATTGCCAGAATCAAGGCTGTTGCAAGACGTATGGGTACTAGCAATGCCGAACCAGAAACCAAAGAAGTCCGCTATGACAAACTTGTTGTCAATATGACACGCTATGAACTCCGTGTCAATGACAAAGTACTGGATACGCCTCCCAAAGAACTCGAACTGTTGTTCTATCTTGCTTCCAATCCCAATCATGTCTATACCCGTGACCAGCTTCTGGATGAAGTCTGGGGTTTTGAATATTACGGTGATTCCAGAACAATTGATGTCCATATTAAAAGACTGCGTGAAAAACTTGCAGACGTTTCTCCTCACTGGGCTTTAAAAACCGTCTGGGGTGTGGGCTATAAATTTGAAGCAGATGAAGAAACCTGATTCTTATGAAACGATTTCATCCTCAAAAAAATAGTGCCATTTCCCAGAGTTATCTGAAGCTTTCCGGCAGTCTGCTTCTGTTCGGCATTTTGCTTACAGGTGTTATCATGATTTGCAGTGCGGTTGCTTCGTACAGAGAAACAATTGAAATTTCTATCCGGCAGAACTGTGAGGCACTTGTTTCCAATATCAAAGAAGTCTTTACCTCGCCGGAAGAGATGCCAAGCACTGAAATTATAAAACTTGTCCGGACTGCCGAAATCGAATATGGTTATGACATGTTTGTCTATGACGAAAGCGGAAAGGAACTCTATCCCGGCACAAGCGGTGAAAACAATATTCTTACCCCGGCAGTACGTTCTTATCTTTCACGGGATGATTTCATTCAAATCGGCTATTATACTTCCAATGCCCAGGAAGCGCAAATCTGCTGTGCAATCCGTTTTTATCTCGAAGATACAGAACAGAATGTTTCACAATATTATCTTGCTTCTGTCAGCAATGCCGGCATGGTACAGGAATACAGCATGATGCTGACAAGAAACCTGATTCTTTGTTTGCTGGCAGTCACTGTTATTTTCATGCTTCTGTTTCATCTTGGTGCTGGAAAGCTTGACCATCAGCTTGACGAAATTACCAAAGTTGCCAATCAGTATGCCGAAGGTGAATTTTCTGCCCGTGTAAATCTGCCCGGTCAGGCAAATCTTTATTCTCTTGGCTGTACACTCAACCGCATGGCAGAATTTATTGAACAGAATGAAACAACCCGACGAAATTTCGTTGCAAACGTTTCTCATGAACTCCGCACCCCCATGACTACCATCGCCGGATTTGCTGACGGTATCCTTGACGGCACGATTCCGCCTGCACAGCATAAAAAATATCTGAGAATCATCACTGAGGAAATTCACCGCCTGAAAACTCTTGTACAGTCTATGCTCAATCTTACCAAATTTGAAGCCGGTGAAATGCAGATTCATCTTGCAGAAACGGATATTGCCAAATTGTTAATCAAAACCGTACTCATGTTTGAAAAACGCATTACTGATAAACATGTCGATGTCGAAGGACTGGAAGATATTTCTATGAAAGTCCGTGCTGATGAAGACCTGATGTCTCAGGTGCTCTATAACCTGATTGAAAATGCCGTAAAATTCGTCAATTCCGGCGGTGTTATCAGTTTCCAGCTCTATGAAGAAGACGGTATTGCACATATCTGCATTAAAAATACCGGCGAAGGTCTTGCTGATGATGAGCTGCCGAAAATTTTTGACAGGTTCTATAAAACAGATACTTCCCGCAGTCAGGATAAAACCGGACTGGGTCTGGGGCTTTCCATTTCCCGAAAAATCGTGCATCTGCATCAGGGACATATCGTCGTAAAAAGTGTAAAAGGTGAATATACGTCCTTTGAAGTTCAGATTCCTGTCGGAATCAGCAATTAATACAAGGTGATTTTATGGAAGAAAATAAGCATTTGCATCCCGATATGCCCTCTGTTCCGGAAGCTTCTCCCTTTCCGGAACAGAAGGCAGATTCTGTTCCGGAAATGCCGGAAGTTTCCAACTCTCCGGAAACTCCGCCTGTTTCTCAGTCAGAATCCAAACCACAGGCTGCACCGCCGCCAGTTTCCGGTTATCCGCCGCCGCCTTCTCCTCCACCAGTTTACTACGGTGGCTATCCGCAGAATTATTATCGTTCTTCTTATCCGGAACAGCATCCGATTTATTATCAATATCCTTCTTATGCCCCTAATTATATGCCGCCTCCGCAGCAACCTGCTGCGCCGCCTGTTCCTCCAGCAGAACCGCTCCCTATGAACCGAAAAATTCTTGTGATGTGCGGTGTGATTGCGGCTATGATTTTTCTGCTGTGCCTGTACTGTATGATTTCGGATATTATGCACGGCGCACTGAATCACGATTCCGGTATTTCCAACACTGTTGTACTCCAGACACAGGAAAAACCTGAGCTTAACCCGGAAGATGAAAATGTCACTGTTGACGGTGAATATACTGTCCGTGGCGTTGCGGAACTCGTCAAGCCTTCTATTGTTGAAGTTTATGTTTATGACGAAAATCATAATCCCAGCGGTTCTGGTTCGGGCATTATTATTTCAGAAGACGGCTATATCATTACAAATGCACATGTTGTACAGGGCAGTGATTATTCTGTTACACTCGACAACGAGAAAGAATATTCTGCACAGCTTATCGGCAGTGATGCCAAAACAGATTTAGCTGTTCTCAAAATCAATGCCGGAAACCTGACACCTGCTTTACTTGGTGATTCTTCTAAAACTTATGTCGGCGAAACAGTTGTTGCTATCGGCAATCCTGCCGGACTGACAAACTCTGTTACAAAAGGCATTGTTTCTGCTATCAACAGACAAATCCGTTCTCAGAGCAGCAATTTCAAGATGGAATGCATTCAGACAGATGCCGCTATCAGCCCCGGTAATTCCGGAGGTGCGCTTGTCAATATGTACGGACAGGTGATTGGTATTACCTCTTCCAAATATGCTTCCCAATACGAAGCCGTCTATGAAGGTCTGGGCTTTGCCATCACTATCAATCAGGCTTTGCCTGTTGTACAGGATTTGATTGAAAACGGCTATGTTACCGGACGTTTCCGGATTGGCATTGTTTTTATGGCTACCAATAACAGCTATGCACAGCAGCAGTTTCAGGAAACTTTCGGTACAGATATTCCAGATAATCTGAAAAACTGTCTCTGGATTAACGAAGTCAGCAGTGATTGTGATATTTCCAATACAGATTTGCAGCCCAATGATTTTATTCTGAGCATGAACGGTCAGAAAGTTACTGACTATGACAGTGTTCTGGAAGCCCTTGACGGCTTGCAGGGTGGTGATACTGTTTCTGCCCGGTGCGCCCGTTATGAAAACGGCAAAGTTTCTTATTTCGATATTGAATTCCAGTTGGAAAAAGATACTTCCGGAAATTATTAATGCTTTTCCCCCCGTACTTCTGCACGGGGGATTGTTGTTTTCTACAAAAAAATATATCCTTTTCATGATTTTTTTTCTGTTTTTATTGACTTTTCCCGGAAAAAGCAGTATAATATTATTACAAGAACATGAGATGCGGCTTCGGCTCATGAAGCTTTTCAATTCAAGACAATAGGAGGATAGCACCGTGCCGCCGGTATCTGATTATGCAGAATAACAAAAACCTGATTCTCTGGGTGGAGCTTCTGTTCGCCCTGCTTTCTATTTGGGTGCTGCTTATAGTACCCTCTTATCCGGAACATGCTATGGCTGCCTTGCGCATCTATATTCTGAGCATGATTATCCTCACTGTTTCTCTTGTACTTGTTGTCAGACGCTATCAGAGTCAGCATAGTTCTGTTGACATGAATCGTATTTTCGATATGGTTGACCGCATTGAAGACCCGGCTTTTATCTGGTCTTCTGAC
>DJXC01000042.1 GCA_002449575.1 Ruminococcus sp. UBA7014 | reverse complement strand
AAAGTCGCTATTTTATTTTACGCTTACATTTTATCATAGCACTCAAAAAAAAACGGGTGATAAATATGTGAAAATCATGTGAAATTTCAAATTAAATCCAGAAAGTATAATTTCAAAAATCCGGCAAATACTAACAAAGCAGTCAGGTTATTTTAAAATCATCTGAATTTATATTTATCCTAAGGAGAGAAAGCAAAATGAAAGCAACAGGAATTGTCAGAAGAATTGACGACCTTGGCAGAGTCGTCATTCCGAAAGAAATCCGCCGGACAATGAGAATTCACGAAGGCGACCCGTTAGAAATCTATACCAGCAGTGACGGCGAAGTGATATTCAAGAAATATTCAGTCATTGGTGAAATGGGGCATAATGCCTCACAGGTAGCGGATATTATGTATAAGCTGGCAGGCTGTCCGGTCGTTGTATTCGACCGTGACCATGTTGTGGCAACTTCCGGTGTGACGAAAAAAGAATTTCAGGAACGCAGAGTTTCTCCGGAACTGGAAGAACTTATGGAGAACAGAAAACAATACTTTGCGGAAGATGACAACCGACAGTTTTATGCTGTAGAAGGCGTTGAACAAAGTTCTCTTGCGTGTTTGCCGATTTTATCATCAGGCGATGTCACTGGTGCAGTTGCCTTTCTGAATAACGGAAAGGAAAATCGGATTTCTGAATCACAGAAAAGTCTTGTCAATGCAGCAGCACAGTTTCTCAGCAGTCAAATAGATTAAACGTTCTGAAAAAACTGCTGTATCATTAATTATGGTACAGCAGTTTTTTGTATGAATTTTACAGATTGAGTAATTTTTCAGCATTGCCGGCGAACACAGCATGTTCCTGTTCTGGAGTCAAGCCAAGTTTTTTAATTTTCTGAATTGTTACTTCTGGATTATCCCAAGGGCAGTCACTTGCAAGAAGAATTTTATCAAAGCCGTGTTTTTCCATAATCCGGAATAATAATGCATCATCCTGCATATGTCTGCCGATAACAGCAGTATCAAAATAAAGATTTCCGAAATTTCCGGCAAGTGTAGATTCCACCTCTGTCCAGAGCTGATTCCCACCTAGATGCGCCAGAATAAAAGTAGTATCCGGTGCGGCTTCCAAAGCCTTGACAGCAGCTTTTGGTGAACAGTGAATATCATCCGGGCAAACAGGGTCAACACCAGCATGGAACAGAATTGGCAGACCAAGTTCACCGCATTTCCGGTAAATCGGGAACAGACGTTCTTCATCAGCATAAAAATGCTGATAATCAGGATGCAGCTTAATGCCGTATAAACCTAATTCTTTAATACGTTCCAGTTCCTGAAAAACATCATCACCATCGGGGTGAACGCTTCCGAATGGAAATATATGGTCAGATTTACAGGATGCCGCCCAGTTATTGCACACAAGATGCTGTGTTGGTTTTGTGGCAATGGAGAGCAGAACAAAGCCATCAATGCCCCAGTTCTGCATTTTTCGTTCTGTATCGGAAAGTGTGCCGTTTGTTTCCGGGGCTTCCTTTGCAGTTTCAGCAAGAGCTTTTATCGTACGTTCTGCAATTTTATCCGCAAAGGCATGAACATGAAAGTCAATATAATTCAAGACAGTGCCTCCCGGCTGCCGCTGGCAGTTTTCTGTGCAGAATCAGAATAGCATGTGAAAATTCTGTCCACTTCTGCGGTATCTTTCACTTTGGTAAAGCTGCTGACAACCGGACAGAGAATCAGAGAGAATAGCATACAGAATGCGCCTGCATTCAGCGGAGAAGTAATTGTAAACGGAATCGGAAGACTTGCAGCAGCCTTTGTCAGTTCCGGAAACCAACCCAGCAGGAACAAGGCAGTATGCCCCAGTGTAAAGATAACTGCAAATCCGAAACATGCCCATACTCCGGCAGGTGTAATTTTTTTCGAGAATAAGCCAAGCATAAACGGTGCGAGGAAAGAACCGGACAGCGCACCCCATGAAATACTCATCAGTGTTGTGATATAAGCATTTTTATGTGCTGCCATAACAACAGAAATCAGCAGAAAGACTGCAATAAAAATTCTGATGCAGAGTACTTGTTTTTTTTCATTCATTTTGCCTTTCATAGCAGGCTTGATTAAGTCAAGTGTCAGTGTGGAACTGGAAGTCAGTACCAGTGAGGAAAGTGTTGACATCGAAGCAGAAAGCACCAGTACAACAATCAGACCAATCAGGAATTCAGGCAGAGCCGTCTGAAGCATTGCCGGAACAATAGCATCATATTCCAGTTTGTTGTTGATAGTATTAATAAAAACTTTGGAAGTATCGGCAGAATCAGTTGTGCCGAACAGTCTGCCGAATCCGCCCAGAAAATAACATCCGCCGGAAACAATGACTGCAAAAACTGTGGAAATAATGCTTCCTCTCTTGATAGCAGCATCATCAGAAATAGAGTAAAATTTCTGAATCATCTGCGGAAGTCCCCATGTTCCCAGAGAAGTCAGGATAACAACACCCAGCAGGTCAGCCGGATAAGGACCGAATACAGAATTCAGGGTCTGTGTATTGCCGGAATCATCTGTTATGTTTCCGAGGTTCTGCATAGCTGTACCGAATCCGCCCTGATAGTTTATGATAGTGAAAACAACTGCAAGAATACCAATCAGCATGATGATACCCTGTACAAAGTCATTCAGGGCTGTCGCATGGAATCCGCCGGCGATAACATAAATTGCCGTAAATACTGCCATAATAATAATACAATAGATATACGGAATGCCGAGAGAAGATTCAAACAATCTAGACAAGCCGTTATAGACCGAGGCAGTATATGGAATCAGAAACAGGAATACAATCAGAGAAGAAGCAATTTTCAGTGCCTTGCTTTGATAGCGTTTCTCAAAGTATTCCGGCATAGTAGCACAGTCGAGGAATTTTGTCATAGTTCTGGTTCTTCTGCCGAGAATCATCCATGCCAGAAGTGAACCAATCAGGGCATTGCCCAGCCCTATCCATGTTGCAGAAATGCCATATTTCCAGCCGAACTGTCCGGCATAGCCAATAAACACAACGGCGGAAAAATACGATGTACCGAAAGCAAATGCCGAAAACCACGGACCGATGCTTCGACCGCCGAGGACGAAGTCATTGACGCTTTTTGTTTTCCGGTTGCAGTAAATGCCAATGCCTACCATCATGCACAGATACAGCACCAGAATGAGCCATTTAATCATAATTCTTACCCTTTCTTTTTTGATTTAAAACTTTAACACTTTTTCATATAAAAGTGACTACAACTACTATTATAATCTATAAAATCCGGTTTGTCAAGGGAATTTATAAATTTCTGCAATTATTTCAAAAACAGAATTGTATTTCTGTATGATTTGTAGATTTTCAAAAATAAATTTTGGAAAATGATTGTATTTCTGAGAAAATATGTTATAATAAATTCCAGAAGTAATTGGATTTTTAAGGGAGGATATATTTTATATGAAAAAAGTGTTAGCCATTGTATCTGCACTCTGCATGATGGGCGCAGTTGTACCGTTTACAGGGAATTACATACCGGAACAGAATGTTATTACCGCAGATGCTGCTGCAACTGATTATGGTGTAAATGTCTGGTTTTCCAGTACTGCCAAAGGTGCAGAAAAAGATGTCATCGCCAAGGGCAAGCAGCTGTATGTGTGCTATGAACTGAAAGGGCAGGCAGAAAAATCCTATACAGCCACAGTGACGCTGTACAGCCCGACAGGTGATTCTTCAGAAGTTGTCAGCTCTAAGCTTTCCGGCAGTGGTACAAGCACTAGCAACAGTGTTGGCTTTACTGCTTCCACAGTTGGAGAATGGAAAGCTGTTGTTACTGTAACAGGTGATATTACAGACCAGTTTACTGTGACCTGCAATGTTATAGATACTTCGGGTTATAGTCCTTCTGCTCGTATCTGGTTTTCTGATGCCGGACTGGGAGATACCGTTTCTAACAATTCACTTAAAGTAGGTGACAGGCTTTTTCTCTGCTATGAACTGACAGACAAAAATACAGGAAATTTCATATTAACAGGCGATTATGAAATAAAACTGACGTTCTATAATCCGGATAATGAAGCTGCCTATACTGCTAACTTCTATTCTTATCGCAATTATTCTGTTCCGAGTGGTTTAGAGATTTCACCTGCTAACTGCTATACTTCCACACTTTTAACCAGTGCCGGAACATGGACGGGTTATCTGGAAATCAGTGGTGATTACAACGGCACAGTAGGTCCGGTTTATTACACCGCAGCAGAAGCAGCTACAGAAACCACTGTAATTCCTACAGAAAC
>DJXC01000208.1 GCA_002449575.1 Ruminococcus sp. UBA7014 | reverse complement strand
AAAAGCAGCTTCTTTTTGAGAATTTTATTTTCAGATAAGTGTTTCGATTAAGCCGACAATATATTTCATCAGTGTGAGCGCATCCGAAGCATCCGGCTTACCGTTGCCGTTGAAATCAACTGCCTTTACCTGTTCACTGGTGAGGGATTCTTTTCCGAGAACGGCTTTATTGATTGTCACTACGTCCAGAATGTCAATTTTTATATCTCCAGTGACATCGCCTATTTCATAGACAGCAGTATCATCCAGAGCTTGAAACGGATGATTATATTTTTCACAGAACAGCCGAAGCATATCATTTTTCTGCCAGCCATAGACTGTATAATTTCCGCAGAAAACAGAACTGATAATTTTCGGAATTTCTGTTTCTTCCAGAGAATAACGGTTTATTCTGTACCGGATAGTGTTCTGCTCAGATGCTATGCTTATAGGCTCATAGAATTTTACAGCTTCTAGAGAAGTATTGCCAATTAACTGCAATGTGCCGTAAGAAGAAGCATTTTCCGAAGCATCAACCATAATTTCTTTGAGAGCCGGACAGTCTATAATTCTGTTGAATTGTTCTGTATTGTCTGCATCAGACAGTGACAGATTGGAAAAGCGTACAGCTTTCAGATTCTTGCAGTTCTGAATTTCAAAGAAACATTTCTCCGAAGCGGAAAAAGTTTGCAGATTCTCGCAGTAATTCAAAGATAATTGAGGGCAGGGTGCAGAAATCGAAACATCTGAAAGATTCAGGCAGTTCTCAACTGTAATTTGATTGCAGACGGCTGAAACAGAAACAGATTTCAGTGCGTCATAATTCTCAATACTGAGCGTTCCGCAGGCTTCTGAAATATGCACAGAGTCCATTTTTTCACATTCACCAATATGGACAGATTCACATTTTACAGGAAGATTGAATTCTTTCAGTTCCGGATTCTGAACATATATTTCCAGTATTGGAGAATCCGGTTCAAATTCCACTTTTTCCAGTTTCGGAAATCTTTCCAGATGAATAATTTTCCCGCCGTTGAAATGCAGATAACGGATTTCAGGACATGCTACCACTGCATTTGTACCATTTTCCGGAATCACACCATTGATTTCCTCCAGAACAGGACAGTCATGAAAAACAGTGTAACTGCTTACAGTGGTAAAATCAGAAAAAGCAACTGTCTTCAAATTTCTGCAATAGTAGAAGCTGTCTTTGCTCATCACTTTTGTGTTTTCCGGAACGGTATATGAAATATCAGGCTTATTGCTGGGGTAAGCTACAAGGGTATTGTCAATTGTGAATAAAACCCCGTCAATGCTGTAATTATAGGGATTGCCTTCCTCCACATTAATTTCAGTCAGATTTCCGCAGCGTTTGAACACATTTTCGGAAACTGCCACTTCTTTTCCGTTGAGTGCTGCCGGAATTGTCACGGACGTGATACTGAGGTCTTTCACGCCGCAAAGGTGATAGCCATTGCTGAAAACTTCATAAATCAAGCCGTTTTCTGTAATAGTCTCCAGTTCAATAGGTTCTTCTGCGTGAGCCTGTACAGGCAGAATCATGACAGCCATAGAAGCAGTCAGCAGACAGGATAATAATTTTTTCATGAGAAATTCTCCTTTCAGATAGCGATTTATTCTTCATAAAGATGAAAAGTCTGTGCAAGTTGAATTATCTGTTCGGCATCGTCTGTAGAAGCGGACAGTGTGAAAGCATATTCGCCGTTCTGCCAGCCGATATATACCTCACGGATATTATTTTTCTTCATAGCGATATAACCGGAACAATCGGCAATGGTAACAGGTTCAAGCCAGTAATCCTCTATACAGAACTGTGTTTCCAGTGCGGATTCTGACTGCAATGATGAAATCCGCTGACTGAATGTGACAGAATAGGCAGACAATTCCCACAGTTTTGCAGTATCTGTTCGGATATGGAATGTCTGATAATCCGGTGCATCAAGAGTATATTTCTGAATTATCCAACTTGGCGGAGTATCGTTCAGCAGGGGAATCAGCTTTCCGTAAGAAATATCCTGACTTGTCCATGTCTGATAGAGATACCCCGGAATCGAATCTTCTGCCGGAAGCGGCGGAACAGTTGTTTCGGGTTCAGTGGGAATCGTTTTCGGTTCTGGTGTTGTGACAGTGGTTGATGTAGTTGAAGTAGTTGTAGTAGCCACTGTTGTCGTTGTCGTGATGACTGTAGTTTTGGTAGTGGATGTAGTTGTTGTCACAGCGGCTGTGGAAGCCGTTTCTGATTTCCGGATTGAAGTTTCTGTCGTAGAAGTTTCAGAAGAAATACGTTCTGTACCGGATTCTGTTTGTGAAAGTGCCGCTGTGGAAACTGCCGTTTCACTTTCAGTTGTAATAGTAGGCAGTTCCGTGTCAGCGGTTTCACTTGAAACAGAAAGGTTGAGTCTTTCGGACTCAGTCACCGCAGTACCGGACTGTACAGAAGTTGTCACAGTACTGCTTTGCGCAGACATTTCTGTTTCCTGAATCACTGGATAAATTTGTACAGTTTCAGATAATCTTGATTCTGTCAGAAAAGTTTCCTGAAAATCTTCTGATGATTCTGACTGTGTAGATTCAGGCTGAAGTTTTTGTTCCAGAACATAAGCTCCGGCAACACTTCCGAGGCAGACGAGCAGACAAGCGGCTGCTGACAGAATTGTTTGATAAATCCTTGTATTCCGGATTTCCGGTATTTCGTCCGCTTCCGGAACGTAATCTTCTTCCGGTTCTTCCTGCTGATGAATTTTCTGCTGAATCCTGCTGATTCCGGCTGCCGAAGATTGTTCCAGTTCCTGACGGATACCGAGCAGTTCGCAGGCATCACGAGATAATTCAGCAATTTTCTGATAGTCTCTTTCCGATTCCGGTAGAGAAAGTTCCTGTTCCATCATCTGCCGGATATGCCGGACAGCATTCTGTTCAAACTGCGTGTCCTGTAAAATTTCCGTCAGCAGACGGCTGTTATGTTTCATGATGCTTCTCTCCTTTGTCTGTGTGGTACAGCTTGCTGAGTTTCTGACGGATTCTCTTGATTTTCAAGTACAGGGCATTCATGCTGATACCCATATTCTTTGCCAGCGTTTCACGGTCAGTCTGTGAATAATAATTTTCTATCAGTTTCCGTTCTCTGGAATTGAGTGTATCAAGAATACTTTCTGCCTGTGCCTGTGTAAATTCCGGTTCGGCAGAGGGTTCGGGAATTGTTTCGATATCGACAGACTTTGGATTTTTCCGTCGATATGCTTTGATTTCCATGTCTGCTGCTGCATAGAGCCACGGACGAATTTCTTTTGAAAAATCAAGTGTTTCCTGTTTTCTGTATAATGTCAGGAATACTTCTTGTGTACAGTCCTCTGCTGCGAATCTGTCACCATTCAGCCGGACACAGCAATAGAGAAGAATTTCTGTGTAGTGCGCACTCAGAATTTTATTGTACATGTACTTTTACTCCTCTCTGTCTATACCCGTCAAAAAATGCTTAAAATCTGTCGCATCATTCTGAAAGTTTACAAAAAGTTCACAATTAAAATAAAAAGCAAAGTCTACATTGGGATTTGCTTGAAAAGTTACTTGTCAGCAGTTAATTCTAT
>DJXC01000056.1:21436-23904 GCA_002449575.1 Ruminococcus sp. UBA7014 | reverse complement strand
TTATTCATATGAATATTGACAATTTTAAGAGCATTAATGATACATTTGGTCCGAGAACCGGTGATACTGCATTGGTAGCCTATGCAGAACGAGTGGCAGGCTACTGTGGCAGAAAATATATTTGTGCAAGAAGCAGCGACGAATTTTGCATTCTAATGATGGGTGAACAGACAGAAGCAGATATGATGAATATGATTGAACAGTTTCGTCGGCTGTTTGGAGAAAAAATCACTGTGCAGGGTACAAATCTTTCTGTCACTGCAAGCTATGGTATTGTAACATATCCCAATGACGGCAGAAATGCCGAAACATTGCTTGACAATGCAGTAATGGCTGTATATACTGCAAAGGCAAACGGTAAAGACAGACCGTGTTTCTATTCACGTTCTATCAATTAGTCTGTATATACATCAGAATCCCGGTATTTTCCGGCAGAATGAGATAAAAATCAGTTTCCAGCAGCCAGCAGGATTTCTGTCAGGCTGCTGAAAACGAATCATTTATTACGGAGGCTTAATGTCATCATGAAAGAAAAAAATAAAAGCTTGCATATTGCAATTATGATTATCTGTATTCTTGTTTATTTTTTTGTTTTTTTGCTTATGGGTCCTCTTCGGCGGAATCCTAAATTAGAATTTCTTTCTGACTATATGGGTGTACTTTCCGCATTTTTGGTGCTTTTGACAACAACACTGGTAACAACCAACGGCAAAAGAGGTTATATTGCTTCTGCTTGTTTGTGTTCGCTCAGTATCTGGAGTGCTGCAAGTGCAGTCCTGCGTTCACATACTGTAAATGGTCTGCCCGGCGTGTTTACACCGATTGTAAATATGGTCGCAATGACAGTTATTCTGACATTTATTACTACAAATCAGAAGCAGACAAAAGAGCTGAATGAACAGTATGAACAGATTATGGACAAAAACCGTGAAATGGAAGAAAAGGACGAAGCACTCAAAATTTATGCTTACAGAGATTTGCTGACAGGTATGTTTAACCTGCGTTATTTCCGTGAACATCTGGAAGAAGCCATTAATAAACAGGAAAAGTTTTCTGTTATTTATATTGATTTGGATAATTTCAAGGGAATTAACGATACGTTTGGTCCGAAAATTGGTGATGCTGCCCTGGTTTCCTATGCAGAAAGAATTTCTAGCTATTGTGGAAATAAGTATCTCTGTGCCAGAACTGCCGGTGATGAATTTGCACTTCTTTTGATGGGAGAACAAACCGAAGCAGATATCCTGAATATGATTGAACAGTTCCGCCGTCTGTTCGGCGAACAGCTCAGTGTACAGGGTGCAAATCTTTCACTGACAGCTAGCTATGGTGTTGCTACACATCCTCGTGACGGCGAAAATGCAGAAACACTGCTAGACAATGTGATTATGGCAGTTTATAATGCTAAGGCAAACGGTAAGGACAGACCCTGTTTCTTCAGTCAAGCTTAATTTTTAATTTTTAAGGAAAGGCAGGTAATTTCATGGAAACTAAAGAGTTTTACGACCTCGCTGTAAAATTAATGGAAGATATTAAAATCACAGAACCCCAGCTTGTCTCTGGCAGTGATTCTGAACTTTGTGTACTTGTGACAGAAAAATCACAGGCTGTTTATGCTGGTGTGACAAGTGTGAAGGCAGAAGCCGGCACAATTATGCGTTCCTGTCCGGAATTCAATGCCATTATGGCAATGCTCCCTTCCGGTGAAACATTGGTGGAGAAACTGATGACAGTGTCATTCAGCACAAAAGAAATCAGTCAGCCTTGTTCGGAATGCTTTAAACTGCTGTACCGTGTAAATCCCCAAAATAAAGAAACACAAGTCTTTGTTGCACAGGATAAGTCAGTAAAGGCAGAAGAGCTGCTTGTACCAGAAGAAAATGCTGCACCTGTCGCACTTCCTGATGCTCTGGAAACTGCTGCTCCTACAACCGCTCCGGCAACAGGCTTTGCAGCAGAAACAAAGGCAACAGCTCCGCCCCCGGCAATGAATAAAGCACCAAAAAATCCGCTTGCAGCAGCAGCAGATTTCGGTGATTTTTCTGCTGATGGTGATTTTGGTTTTGAAGCAGCGGAAACCCCAGAAGAAACAGAAGAAGCACAGCCTGAACAGCAGGCTGCACCGGGTCAGGAGAGTAATCCGTTCTTTGCACAGCAAGGCGCACCCAATGCCGCACCACAGGTGATGGGTGCACAGCCTTATCCGCAGCAACCGCAACAATACAGCGGCTATCCGCAGGCACAGCCTTATGGCTATCCGCAGCAGCAGTCACAGTACGGTTATGCACAGCAGTCACAGTATGGTTATGCACAACAGTCACAGTATGGCTATGCACAGCAGTCACAATACGGCTATGCACAACAGTCACAATATGGCTTTATACAGCAAGGATATGGGCAGCCGCAGAGCATGTATATGCGACAGCCCGGACAGCAGCCGCAAAGCGTATATATGCAGCAGCCCGGAC
>DJXC01000056.1:0-21337 GCA_002449575.1 Ruminococcus sp. UBA7014 | reverse complement strand
AGCAGCCCGGACAGCAGCCGCAGAGTATGTATATCAATCAGTCCGCCGCACACAGTCAGCAGACTTCTGCTTATCAGCAGTCAAGCTATTATTCCCAGACAGGTACTGCTCCGGCAAAAAATGACGGCTCTACTTTTAAGAATCGTCTTGCCAATTTCATGGATGACTCTGATGATGCTTCCAGGAACAGCGATGAAGATGTGCTTTCTGAAGCAGAACTTAGAAAGCAGGCACAGGAACGTAAAAAAATGGCAAAAGAAGATTCACGTTTCAACAGAAGAAGAAACAAGTAATTTTGATTTGTTCCACAATCCGGAAGCTACAGCATTTTGCTGTAGCTTTTTCGGTATTACTGACAGAACGGAGAGATTGTAATGAAAAAATTGACAGGGATTCTGACAACATTGCTGTGTATCCTGAGTGCCGCAGAAAATTTTCCGGTTATGGCAGAACAGCTTTCTGTAAAAAAATTACAGGATGCTATTCTGAAACGGACAGAACCGGTTTCACTTGCCTATGACCTGAATCAGGATAAGCAGGTGAATATTTATGACTGGATTCTGCTGAAAAAGCGAGGTCTGCCGTCAGAAGAAGATATTCTTGAACCGAAAGGCACAATACATTCCGGCGATGCAACATTTTATGGCGGCGGTTATGAGGGCGGCTGTGCTATGCTTGACCCGGTTTCACATGACTACTGGATTACTGCCATGAATCTGGAAGATTACAATACAGCACAGCTTGCGGGGGCATATCTGGAAGTGACAGGCGAATCGGGAACAATTCAGGTATTAGTGACTGACCTTCTTCCGGAAGGCAAGAAGGGCGATTTGGATTTATATACAGATGCTTTTCCGCTGATTGCACCTGTTGAAAAAGGGCGTGTTCCGGTCACATGGAAAATAATTCCGCTGAATACTGCTGCGGATGCACCTGTCAGTTATAAGTATAAAGAGGGAAGCAGTCCTTTCTGGTGCGGTGTGCAGGTGCGGAATCACCGCTATCCGATTACAAAACTGGAATTTCTGAATGCCGAAGGAAAATTTATTGAAATTCCCAGAAGAAATTATAATTATTTTGAAAGTATGGAGCTTGGTGCAGGTCCGTATACTTTCCGGATTACAGATATTTATGGTGATGTCATTATAGATTATGATATTCCGTTTACACCCGACAAAATACAGGAAGGACATGTACAGTTTCCGGAATAACTCTTGCATTCCGGCAGATTCTGTGCTATAATGAGTATAATCAGAAAACAGGAAGGAGAAATTCTCTTGAAAAGACTGACACTCGGAATACTTGCACATGTGGATTCCGGAAAGACTACACTTTCGGAAAGTCTGCTGTATCATGCCGGAATTCTCCGGAAACTGGGACGTGTTGACCATAAAGATGCATTTCTGGATACTGACAGACTGGAACGGGAACGAGGTATTACAATTTTTGCGAAACAGGCACGAATTCCTCTGCCAGAGACTGATTTCACGCTTCTGGATACGCCCGGACATGTGGATTTTTCTGCCGAAATGGAACGTACTCTGCAAGTGATAGATTATGCAGTTCTTGTCATCAGTGGTTCGGAAGGTGTGCAGAGTCACACGCAGACACTCTGGAAACTGCTGCATCACAGTCATGTGCCTGTATTTATTTTTATCAATAAAATGGATTTGTCGCTGAAATCCAGAGAAGAACTTATGATAGAATTACAGACAAATCTGCATAAAAACTGTATTGATTTTTCAGTGCAGAACGAAAGCTTCTATGATGCACTTGCTACCTGTGATGAAAATCTGATGAATCAGGTTCTTGAAACCGGAACAGCCGATGTTCCGGAAATTTCACAGGCGGTTTTGCAGAGACATGTATTTCCGTGTCTGTTCGGCTCGGCTTTGAAATCCGAAGGTGTGAAAGAATTTCTGGAACTTTTGGAAATGTATACACTGCCGCTTCCGGAATGTCCGGAATTTGGCGCAAAGGTCTATAAAATTACAGAAGATGAACAGGGCAGAAGACTGACACATCTGAAAATTACAGGCGGTTCGCTGAAAGTGCGTGACATTCTGGAGGGATGTTCTGCTGATGGTGTGTCATGGCAGGAGAAAATTAATCAGATAAGATTATATTCCGGCGTGAAATGTCAGCCTGTGGAGGAAGTGTTTCAGGGAATGACCTGTGCTGTAACAGGGCTTTCACAGACCTATGCCGGAGAAGGTCTGGGATTTGAAAAAAATGCAGAAAATCCTTTGTTAGAGCCGATTCTGCAATATTCTGTCATTCTTCCGGAAAGTATTTCTGTACATACTGCCCTGATGGCATTCCGGAAACTGGAACAGGAAGACCCTCAGCTACATGTCAGCTTCTCGAAGCAGTTACAGGAAATTCATGTGCTGCTGATGGGAGAAATTCAGCTGGATGTGCTGCAGCATATTCTACAGGAAAGATTTGAAATTCCGGCAGAATTTCAGGCTGCCGGAGTCGCCTATAAAGAAACGATAAAAAATACAGTTGAGGGTATGGGGCATTATGAACCGCTCCGGCATTATGCCGAAGTCAGGCTTCTGCTCGAACCCGGAAAGCCCGGTTCAGGACTGAAATTTTCCACTGTCTGCCGTGAAGATATGCTCGACAGAAACTGGCAGCGGCTGATTCTCACACATCTGGCGGAAAAACAGCATCTCGGTGTGCTGACGGGTTCGCCCGTGACAGATATGAAAATAACACTCACTGCCGGGCGTGCGCATAAAAAACATACTGAGGGCGGTGACTTCCGGCAGGCGACATATCGTGCAGTCCGTCAGGGATTAATGCAGGCAGAATCTGTTCTGCTTGAACCGTATTATGAATTCCGGCTGAAAATTCCGGCAGAGTGCATTGGCAGAGCCGTCACGGATTTACAGCTGCAAGGCGCAAAACTGAAAACGCCGGAAACATTCGGTGTATTTTCCATACTTGAAGGAAAAGCCCCGGCTGCGTTCATGATGACTTACCGGATGCAAGTGATGGAATATACTAGAGGAAGAGGCGAACTTTCCTGCGTGCCTGCCGGTTATGCGCCCTGTGTCAATCCGGAAGAAGTAATTCAGAAATTCGCCTATCAGCCGGAAGCCGATTTGGAAAACTCTCCGGATTCTATTTTCTGTTCTCATGGTTCAGGAAATCTTGTCAAGTGGGAAGATGTGCCGAATTATATGCATACAGAAAGCTATCTGAAACCGGAAACCAGAATACAGCCAGAGCAGACAGCACGTCCGGTTCGTCAGGCATATACCGGCAGTTTTGCACAGGATGAAGAACTGATGAAAATTTTTGAGCAGACTTACGGAAAAATTCAGCATGATGAGCGAGATAAAAATCATGTCATGCATACAGAAAAACAGCCAAAGCTGAAAGCTGTACCCGTTCCGAAAGGAGATGAATATCTGCTTGTTGACGGCTATAACATTATTTTTTCATGGGACAGTCTGAAAACAATTGCTGCGGAAAGTTTAGATTCTGCAAGGGCTGCACTGATTCACAGGTTAAGCAATTATCAAGGAATGCGTCGTTGCCGGATGATTATCGTATTTGATGCCTATAAAATCAAAGGCAATCCCGGCAGTATGGAAGAAATCAACAGAAATCTGCATGTTGTCTATACCAAAGAAGCCGAAACAGCGGACACTTATATAGAACGCATTTCACATGACCTGAGCAGGGAACACCGTGTCAGGGTGGCAACTTCTGACGGTACAGAACAGATAATTATTCTTGGAAATGGGGCTTATCGTATGTCAGCAGAGGAACTCCGTCAGGAAGTATTACAGACGGAACAGCAGATTCAGGAATATCTGAAACAATATAAATAATAGGGAGGAATTTTTTATGATATGTAAACACTGTGGTGCAAATCTGACTCCAGAGGATAAAATGTGTTCTTACTGCCGCTGTGCTGTGGATATTGAACCGCCGCCCATGCAGATGCAGCAGTTTCAGCAGCAGCAGCTTCGGGCGATGCCGGGAAATTATCAGCGTATGATGCCAGGTGCGCCGGCAGTACCTCGCTATAAAACATCAGCTTTGGTATTGTGTTTGCTGGGATTTTTGGGACTGGGAGGTCTGCACAGATTTTATTCAGGAAAAATTGGGACAGGTCTGTTGTGGCTGTGTACAGGCGGTTTGTTTGGTATCGGAACATTTGTGGATTTGCTTCTGATATTGTTGAATTCATTCAATGACAAGGACGGAAACCCTCTGCAATAATACAACGGCACAGAGAATATATCTCTGTGCCGTTTTTTGTGTTGGGAAAAATCAAAAAGCCGGCATTTCTGCCGGCTGAATTTTTCAAAAATAAACCGCCTTGCCGTCATATAGAGAATAAAACCAAGCGTCTCCGCAAGGTGGGTATCCGCCTGAAATTCTCTCGCTCCCAACGTCCGCACGGTCTGTGAACAGTCCGGTCGGGAGGTCTGCAATCCTAAGTCAGAGCATGGGATTCCCGAAAAATAAGTGTTGGATTATAATAGCTATATTTACCCGTACAAGGCAGTAAATTATTAAGTGAAATTATGCTTCTTCGCCGTCTTCTTCCAGCATTGCACTGATTCGTTCGATGAAAATCTGACCAATGCGTTCATATTCTTCGTCATTGTCAATCGTTGCAAGGAACTCTTCTCCGTTTTCTTCGCCGACTTTCAGAACAACAAGTTCTGTATCTTCTTCAATCATGGCATCCGGGTCTTCGGTATAGGGAACAAGTGCATAATAGACAGTTCCGTTTTCCTCCATAATGTCCATGAGTTCAAATTCCTGTTCGTTACCCTCTTCATCAGTAAGGGTAAAGATTTCGGGTGTATAATCTTTTTCTTCCATGGAATTCTCCTTTCGGCTTTTTGTTTTACTTTTTATATTATACTATAGAATGCATCAAAAATCAAGTGTTAATTTAAAATTTGTACAAAATAAACAAAATCCAAATACAGGATTCAGGCAAAATGCTTGGCTTTCTGAAAATCTATCGAATGACTGAACGGACGGGCAAAAATATCAGTATTAGCAGAAGTGTAAATTAAGTAGAAATTCTGATAAAACAGTGGAATAAACACCAGAGTATCCAGAAATGTTTTTTCAGCTTCGCCATAAAGTGTCACTTTTTCAGAAAGCGGTTCATCACCGGAAAGTGATTCCAGAACAGGGATAAGAGAAGATTTTTCAAGTCCGAAAAATTCCGCTTTTTCACAAAAGTTCTGTAAAGAAGCATAACAGCTGTTTCGAGGTGTTTTCAGGTCATACAGGGCGATGCTGTAGTCGCCGGAAGCAAGCCGGCTGCGGTATTCCCTGTCAGAAACACGGTCAATGCCAATATAATGCCCGGAAAGATTCTGCCATTCCTGACAGATGGAAAGAATGGCTTCGGTATCACTGAAAGATTCCGGAAGCAGTATTTTCAGGGCGTTGATGTCACTGGAAGAAAATTTCGGAAGAACTTCGGTAAACAGTGCAGCCGATTTTTCCGGCGTATAGGGAAGGGAAAGCGGTTCATCAGCATATAATTCACGGTAGGGTCTGCCAAGAAGCTGTACTGCCGGAGGAATCATGCCGCTGGCAGGCTGAAGGTTTCCGCCAAGTATTTCAGCATATTGTTCCCGGTTAATGCCACGGGCAAGAGCTTCCCGGAAGTTTTTTTGTTTCAGGATTTCATTTTCCGGATTAAAAATTAGTCCCAGTGTTCCGGTACAGCTGCTCCGGACGGTATATTTCCCGGAATGCAGATAGTTTGTCGGATAAGTGTCTGTTAAAATAACATCAGAATTTCCGTTGCGGAAATCTTCATCCGCTTCCGGTTGTGAGCGCATAATGTTAAATTGCAGACTTGACGGAGAAATTTTTTCTGCATTATAATAAGTGCTGTTTTTTCGGAATGTCAGAAAATTACCGCTTCCATAATCATCATAAGCCCATTTTGTCAGGCAGAATGCACCATTGCAGAGAATTGTTTTGTCATCCAGACCATATCTTCCGTTAGTGGAAAGAAAAAAATCTTCATTGCATGGAACTGCACAGCTTTGAGAAAGCAGTGATAAAAAATCGGTATCCGGATATTCCAGTTCAAAAATCAGTGTTGCGCCGTCCGGTGCAGAAATACCAAGCTGTTCCGGCTTGGCACTTCCTTCCAGTACAGCAGAAGCGTTTTTTAAACAAAGATATTCTCCAGCATAGGGAGAAGCAGTTTCCGGACTGAGCAGCCGCCGGAATGCAAAGACATAGTCCAAAGCAGTCACAGGTTTAGCATCCCGGCGTTCTTCGCCTGCGCTGAACCAGTAACAGTCATTCCGGAGCTGAAATTCATAAAAAAGTCCGTCATCTGAAACAGTATAGCTTTCTGCGCCAGCCATGACAAGTGAGCCGGTTTCGTCCAGACGAACCAAACCTTCCAGAATAGCATCAATTACAATCTGTGCATTTTGATTGTCTGTATATTGAGGGTCAAGGCACTGCGGATTGCCCGCAATTGTACAGGTAAACAGGTAGCCTGTGCCGTCATCCGGCTTATGTGAACAACTGCATAAACTTCCGCAAAGTCCAAGTATCAATAAAATACTGAAAATTCTGTCAAGCCATTGTTTTTTCATGTTGATTATCTCCTTTTTGTTATCTCTGTATTTAATTATAGCATTCTGTGAACAGAATCGCAACTGTTTTTACACCTGTTTTTTTGATATTTTTTTAAAAAAACTATTGACAAATTGTGAACTTTATGCTATAATATATCATGAAATAAATATAATCAGATGTTCTGTATGGGGCTGTTTAAAATATGAACAAAAAACAGACCGTATTTTTGGCAATAATGTGTTTGAAAAAAGTAACGTAATATGTTGACTTTTTTGATAAAAAATGTTATAATTAAATTATAATTTCATGAACGGAATATGAAATAAAATTATTTTTTGAAGAGGGTGGTTTTTTATGAAACTGAAAAATCAGCGTGTAAAAGGTTTTACACTGATAGAACTGATTATTGTTATTGCAATTATTGGTGTGCTTGTCGGGATACTTGCACCTACAATGGCAACTTATTATTGGAAATCTCGTGTAAAATCTGCCAATGCAGAAGCAAAAATGATTTATAATGCTGTGCAGACCGAGGCACAGAAATATATTGCACATGACCGTACCCATACCGGAGCAAATGAAAAAAGTCAACTGGATGGATATTATATGATTTCTTATTCTCCGGTTTCTGGTACAGCAGTTTATAGTGTGGATTCCTCTACAAGATTAACAAATTCAGGTGCAATTACGCCATCTGGTACGAATCAGGGGCTGATTGATGCAGCAAACAGAATTGTCCGTAATGCAAACCGCACTGTTTCTGATGCAAATACAAAATGCTGGTCTGTCTATATTAATAATTATATCGTAAAAGCTTGTATTGCTGCTGATAATACAGATACGCCCTATGTTGGTCAGTATTCCGCAGGAAGAATTACCGTTCCTGACAGCCGCCCAAATAATTTGTATTCTTCCTGGCTGCCCGGCGGAAGTAGTCATTCTTTGATGGCAGACCTGGCAGACAGATATGATAATACTCCCTGATACGCTGCAATAAAAATAAAATTCCAAAAGCCGGTAGCTGTTACCGGCTTTTTTGCTGTATCCTGTATAATTTTCAGAATTCTGCCAATACTGAAAACAGTTATTACAGAAAGGCAGGTTATTGAATTATGATTAAAGGTGTCAATAAAAAAGTCATTGAAATTAATCGTCCGGACAGTGCCTATTTTGAACGTGCTGTTCTGTACCTCAAACCAGAAGTGAATGAAGTGCCACTCCATGCAGCGCAGATGGAAACTCTGGATTATTTTGCTTCACCCCAGAAGCAGAAGAAATCACAGCATGAAGGATGGTTTTTTCTCCTCGGAATGGTTGTTTCTGCTAGTGTATGCGGACTGGTGATTTATTTTTATCTGTAATTCTACAATTTTTTTTCTCAGAAGTGCAAAAAAGACTTGTAATTTTTTTTCTGTCATGCTATAATATTAATAAAACAAAGATAATTCCGTCTACAGAAAGGTGAATACTATGCCTGAAAAAGAAAATATGATTATCGGACGCAATCCCGTCCGGGAAGCATTCCGCAGTGGTCAGCCGATAGATACTGTGCTGATGAACGGAAACGGCGGCAGCCTGAAAGAAATTCGTGAACTCGCTGTCCAGAATGGCACAGTGATAAAAACTGTTACTGAACAAAAACTGAATCAGCTCGCTGAAGGCGGCGCACATCAGGGTGTTATTGCCTTCGGCGCATGTGCTTCTTATGTGACACTGGATGACCTGCTTGCTGTTTCGGAGAAAAAAGGCACAAAGCCGTTTTTGATTATCTGTGACGAAATTGAAGACCCACATAATCTGGGGGCGATTATCCGTACTGCCGAGACTGCTGGTGCAGATGGTATTATTATCCCAAAACGGCGCAGTGCTATGCTGACCCCCACCGTATTCAAGACTTCTGCCGGGGCAGCAAGCTGGCTGCCTGTGGCAAGAGTCCCTAATCTTGCCGCTGCCATTGACAGACTCAAAAAAGAGGGCATCTGGATTTATGGTACGGATATGGACGGCACACTATATACAGAAACTGCATTTGATGGTGCTGTTGCCCTCGTCATCGGTTCAGAAGGTTCTGGCATGAGCCGGCTTATTAGAGAAAAATGTGACTTTCTGGTAAAACTTCCCATGATGGGGAAAATCACTTCCCTCAATGCTTCCGTTGCCGCCGGTATTTTTATGTATGAAATCGTAAGGCAAAGAACTAATAACAGATAGGAGATACCCATACATGAAAAAAGAAAGAGAGAATAAAGAAACAACAGAACAAACCGTACATGAAAAATTGGTGTTCCGGAAGTCGCCGGAACATTCGCCCGGAGAACTCCGCTCAAGCCGGACTACGGTTTCTTTTATCGAATCCGGTACACCGGAACGTGAAAATAATACTGCCCGGAATGCAGAAAGAAAAACTGCTGAACCAGTCTATGACAGTACCCCGAAAATTCGCAGAATGAGCGATTCCACAAGAGCCAGAGAAGCAGAGAAAAACAGAAAAAATCAGCAGAAAGGCAAAACGCCGGAAGAAAATTATACTTATGAAAAAGAACGTCCCGAAGGAGAATATCTTTATACACAGATTCATGATGCGAAAAAATATAAAAAAAGAAAACGCTTTTCCCGTCAAAATGATGTCACAGCGATGGCAACAGAAACGCTACAGCTTGATTTGCGTGATATTATTCCTGTTTCTGTTCCGCAGCAAGACCCTGTCAAGCCTGTAGATGTCAAACCTGCCCCCAGAGCGCAAAGAACCAGCATGAACCTCAGTGCGGCTGACCGTGCTGCGCTGACTGCGGATTCCCTTGATGTCACTATCCGGCGTACTCCGGAAGAAGCAGCAGAAGAAACACGCCGCCGTCAGCGGATTTCTGATATGATGAAACTGGAAAATACAGCAGAAATCCATTCTGATATTAAAGAACTGCGCAATGCAGTTGCTTTCCGTGCCGGCGGTCTGATGCTTGCGGCAATTATCAGCACTTATCTTTCTATCAGATATGCTTTTGATATTGCGTGGCTGAACAGCATTCCGGAGGCACTTGTTTGTTTGATGCAGGTACTGCTCGGACTGGCAGCAGCTTCTGTCTGTATACCTGCACTCAGTAACGGACTGACTCGTCTGGTGCAGTTCCGGGCGGATACTGACAGCTTTGCCGCAGTTGCATTGCTTGCATGTATGCTGGATTCTTTTTTTGGTATTTTCGGCTTGCGGCACGAAGGATTGTCAGGTCATTTTATGCCTTGTGCAATTTTTATCCTGATTCTGCATACAATCGGAAAATTATTCAGCATTGACAGGGAAGAACTGAACCTGAAAGCCATTGACAAGCATTTTGAATGTTATGGTGTGCATATTGTTGAGAATGAATCTAATGCAGATATGCTTGCCCGTGGTGTGGTGAGTGATTTTCCGGTGATAGCAGCTATGCGAAAAATCACTTCTCTGAGAGATTTTCGTCAATATACTTATTCAGCAGACCTGGCAGACTATTTCTCACGCTTTGCCGTCCCGATAAGTTGTATCTCCTCACTGATTTTATCTATTGTGATGACACTGCTTCATGGCGGCGGATTCAGTTATGCACTGGGCTTGTTTTCCATGTTTTCCGTTGCTGCCGGAGGTGCAGCAATTACATTTGTTGTCAATCTGCCATTGTATTATGCTGTCAAAAAGCTTTCCAAAAATGGTATTCTCCTGATGGGCTGGCAGAGTGTGGATGATTTTTATGATACAAATTCTCTGTTGTTGGATGCTTCTTCTATTTTTCCAGAAAGTTCCGTTCAGCTCCGTGGTGTCAAAATGTATTCCAATATCAAAACGGAAGAAACACTTCTGGCAGCGGCAAGTCTTGCACGTTATGCAGGGAGTGCCTATAGCCATATTTTCAACGAAGTTTTGCAGGGAAAAGACCAGCGACTCTATCCGATTGAAAATTATGTTTATGAAGATGCTCTTGGATTGTGCGGTTGGATTCACAATCAGCGTATTCTGCTCGGAACTCGTGAATTGATGCTCCGGCACAGAATTGAAGGGCTTCCCTCAAAAACAAAAGAGGCAGAACTCACCGGAGATGACCGTGATGCAGTCTATCTTTCCATTTCTGGCAATCTGTCCGCCCTGTTTATCATAGAACTTCAGGCAGACAATAATGTAAAATTCTGGATGGAAAAAGCGGTCAAGCGAAATATGAGCCTGATAATTCATACTGTTGACCCGGTTATCAGCCTTTCCCGGCTTTCCACGCTGTTTAACGTTCCCGAAGAAATGATAAAAATCCTTCCCGTAAAAATGCAGGAAATTTATCGTGAAGAAACTGCCAGTGTCAAGGAAATGAGTGCTTCAGCAGCGTGTCCAAACAGTTTCGGCAGTATTATGAAACTGATTATCGATTCTCAGATTGTCCGGAATGCTGCTACAGTTGGAATTTTTCTCCAGGCGGTCAGCATATTGATTGGTCTGGCAATGGTGCTGATGGAATCGCTTCTGCATGTGGGTGTTACGCCTGCATGGATTATTATTCTCCAGTGTATTACTTCGCTGATTACTGTCGCAGGTGTCAGCATCTGGCGTGTATTCTAAGAGGAGGCAGTACAATATGAATGATATTCCTGAAATCAGAAATAATGCAGATTTGCCTCGTCCACGGCAGAATACCGAACCTCTGCCGAATTTTCACACGAATGAACTGCCACCACTGAAACGGCGTGGTACAGAAGCCAGCAGTCCGGTACATACACAGGAATTCCGGATTCCTAAAAAAGCAAGGACTTCAGACGAATTTCAGACACAGGAAATTGAAATTTCCCCTGTTCCGGAATTTTCGGAAACAGAGGAAAATTTTATCGAAGAAGATGCTGATTATGGTGCTTACGAAGAATATGACCGTCCGGCACAGTATCAGAAATCTGCACGGACTTCTTCCGGAACGCACAAAAAACGTAAACCTGCCAGAACTTCTAAAAAGCAGACTTCTCAAAAACAAACTTCTCAAAATCAGATGAAACCTGTAAACAAGAAAAAACATTCCCACGGAGGCGGTTTTTTGAAAAAAATAATCCGGCATATTGTTGTATTTCTTGTAATTATTTTTGCAATTTATTCTGTGATTTCGCTGCTGCTGATTCGACAGCTGGAAAATCTGCCCAGAGGAGAACGGACTGTCACTTCTGGGACACTGGATGCCGGTTATGTCCGCAGTGTATTGCTGATTGGCACAGATGCAAGAGATATTGCTTCAGAACGTGGACGTTCAGATACTATGATTCTGTTATCCCTCAATTCCAGAACACAGAAAATTTATCTGACTTCTTTCATGCGTGATGCATATGTGAATATTCCCGGTTATGGAAATCACAAGCTGAATGCCGCCTATTCCTATGGTGGGGCAGAACTGCTGATGGATACACTTGAAAAAAATTATCAGGTCAGCATTGACGATTACTGTGTTGTCAGCTTTATGGGATTTGCTGGTATTATTGATGCTTTCGGCGGTGTGAAAATCAGTCTCTCTGATGAAGAGGCGAATGCATTAAATGTGATTCTGCAAAGTGAAGTCAATGAACTCGCCGGCGATAACCCACTTTCTGATTTTATCGAAAAGGGTGGTACTTACCTGCTGAATGGCAAGCAGGCACTTTCTTATGCAAGAATCCGTTATGTCGGAAATGCTGATTTTGAACGCACCTCCCGTCAGCGTGAAGTTATGACGCAGCTTTTGGAGAATGCCAAAACACAGGTAGTTACTGCCGTACCAAAGCTGATTTCTTCTGCAATGCCGCACTTAGGAACAAATATGTCTGATACAGAATTATATCTTTTGTCACTGCGTGCGCCGTTTGTTGCGGGCTATGACATTCAGCAGATACAGATTCCTGCTGATGGTACTTATGCATCGGCAGATATTGACGGGCAGTCTGTTCTTCAGGTTGATTTTGATTCTAATATTCAGGTGCTGCGTAACTCTGTATATTCTGCTCCGGCAGAAGTTCCCGTTCAGTAAGGAGAAACTATGCGTAAATTTTTTTGGTTAATATTATGTATTGCCTTTCTGCTGACAGGCTGCCGGAAAGCCGAAACTGTTCCGGTTTCTGGTGCTGTCAGCATGATTCAGGAAACTGCTGCTGAAACAATTACGGAAACCAAAGCCGAATTTATCCCATTTGCAGAACGTGCTGAAAAATTCCGGAATCCGGAATATGAGCATATTTATGATGAATGCGGTGCTTTAAATCAAGAAGAATGCAGTCTGCATAACAGCTATCTGGAATGGATTGCTTCTTCCCGGCTGGTGAATGCTTTTGTTGTAATTACAGATAACCTCAACGATATTGCTCCGCAGCAGTTCGCAGAAAGCTATTATCAGGAAATTTTTGATATTACTGTTTCAGACGGATTTCTGGTGTTAATCAATAACGATACAAATCAAGATATTATCTATACAGCAGGCAGATGTCAGAACTGGATAACGCAGACAGAAATTTCCATTGTACTCAACGGCGCAACCCGTGACCTGATAGAAGGCAGATTTTCGGATGCTCTGAACAGGATTCTTCCTGTCAGTGAACAAATGCCGGCTTATATACTGGATAAAACAGCTGCCCTGTCTGAATATGATATGCAGGAACTTTCTGAGAAAATCCGTCTGGTTCAGGAAAATTCCGGCATACAGTGCGCTGTAGTACTGCTTCCCTTTCCGGAAGAGAATGAGCCGGATGTGATAGTGTATCAGACAGGTTTCAATTGTGATATGCTTTTGTTGCTTGACCCTGAAACGGAACAATGTCGTATTATTGGCGAATCTCCTCTGTCAGAATCAGAGTTTCTTGCAGCTCTGGAAAATCAGGGACTGTACTGGGCAATCTGGAATTTTCTTGAAGATATTTGAAAAAAAATTATAAAATACTACTGTACAAATCAAAAACTTTGTGCTATAATAAAATATAGCAAACTGAGGAGGATTTTTACCTATGCAGAAAGAAGTTCAAGGCATTCTACAAAGTGTTGGAAAAGTGATTGTCGGCAAGGACAGCACAATTTTACAGGCAATTACAGCCATGCTCTGCGGCGGGCATATTCTGCTTGAAGATGTGCCGGGGGTGGGGAAAACCCAGCTTGCAGCAGCTCTTTCACGGTCTGTCGGCGGAGAATTTCATAGAATTCAGCTGACTCCGGATATTATGCCTTCTGATATTACTGGTTATTCTGTTGTCAGTCAGCATGACGGCTCACTGGAATATCGTCCCGGTGCGGCATTCTGCAATTTTCTTCTGGCTGATGAAATTAACCGTGCTTCTCCAAAAGTACAGTCTTCTCTGCTGGAAATCATGGAAGAACATCAGATTAGTCTTGATGGTCAAACACATATTCTGCCTTCTCCGTTTATGGTCATTGCCACACAGAATCCTGTGGAAACTTATGGAACTTACCATCTGCCGGAAGCGCAGATGGACAGATTTTTCATGAAAATTTCGATGGGTTATCCGACTTTGCAGGAAGAACTAGCAATTCTCGAACGCAACGGCGAAGGAAATCCTATCTCAAATATTTCCGGTGCAGTCATTTCTACCAGACAGGTGTCAGAACTTCAGCAGACTGTAAATGCTGTACAGGTTTCGGACTCTGTCCGGAATTATATTCTTGCACTTGTCAGAGCCACCCGTGAAAGTGATATGGCGGCTCTGGGTGTCAGTCCCAGAGGCAGTATTGCATGTT
This sequence comes from Ruminococcus sp. UBA7014, assembly GCA_002449575.1. Classification (GTDB taxonomy): domain Bacteria; phylum Bacillota; class Clostridia; order Oscillospirales; family Ruminococcaceae; genus UBA3855. Next base: position 7,032 of record DJXC01000056.1, on the reverse strand, counting down.
ACAGGGCTGTTCGTGCTGCAGCATTTATTCATGGCAGAACGTTTGCCACTCCTGACGATGTGAAAGAACTTGCTGTTCCGGTACTGGCACACAGAATTCTGCTTTCTCCGAAAGGACGAAACAGTCTCGGCTCTTCGGAAGCCTTGATTCGTCAGCTTCTGGAAACAATTCCTGTTCCGTCCGAAGCATGAGGATAATAATCTATGAAAAAAATTTCTGCATTGCTGGAACGCTCTAAATTTTATTTCGGATTGCTGATGATGTTCGGTATGGCATATGTATTCACACATTATCTTGATGGTGACATTGGCGTTGTTGTCTGGAGTTTTCTGATTCTTGCACCACTGATTTCTGTATTGTTGAGCTGGCGTGCCTGCCGGCAGATTACAGCCGAATTTTCTGCACCTGCTTATCTTGCGAAAGGACGGCATTTCAATGTTGCTTTGGTTCTCAGAACAGAAGGACGGCTTCCCGTGCCATTTGTCCGCTGCCATATCGGAACAACACTGAATTTTGTGCCGGATGATTCCCGTCCCGTACAAAGTGCAATGACTGCTGAAGAACCGCTTGAAATTCCGCAGGGAGTAACGGCAAAATATGCCGGATGTGGTGAAATGACTGTTCAGGAATTAGCTGTCTATGATTATCTGGGCTGGTTTCGCTTTCCAGTAAAACAGTTGCCACAGTCTGTGAAAATCGGTGTAATTCCGGAAATTCCGTCCCTGATGAATGCTTCTGTTATTTTACATACAGTCAGCAATATCGTGCTGACACAGGATGACGAAGAAGAAGAATCCGCAGCAGCATTTTCCGCCCAGTCTATGCCCGGTTATATTCACAGAGACTACGTTCCCGGAGACAGCCTGAAACGCATTAACTGGAAAATGTCTGCCAAACGTCAGAAATTAATGGTTCGTATGGATGAAGCCGCTGCAACCGTCCGACCAGCTTTGATTCTCGATTTACAGCCGGAAGATTCCGAAACGGCTCTGAAACAGCGGGAACTCATAATGGAAGGCGCACTCGGCTTTCTGATTCTGCTTGTCCGGCAGGGGATTCCCTGTACAATTCGTTTTGCTTCCGGACAAGTCTGGAAAACTTTGATTCTCGAAAATGAAGATGATGTCCGGAATGCTGCTGTCGAAATTGCTTCTGCAGATTTCGTGAATGACGGCAACCGGATTGACATGAGTACTGTGCATGAAAAAGCAGGTGCTTATATGATTTATACTGCTCATCCGGATGAAGCACTTGCGGTACAGGCAGCCGCTCTGAAAGATTCCGGCTATCTTTGTGCGGTTTGTCCGGAAAATTCCGGTGTTGCTGCCCTTTCTGCCTTTGATGCGCTCTGGACACTGGGCGAAGATTTTTCCATGCAGAACTTGAAAAAATAGATATTTTCCATTTTTGAAATGAGGTGATGCCGTTGTGGCATAAACTACAGGAACTGAGCCAGAATTCTGTGATACAGTTTCTGAAAAAATTAATCGGCGACCCTGTACAGCTTTATGCTGTTTTTCTGGTAACAACAGTCATGTATTATTATCACAGCGGCATGACATGGCTTTATACTATAATTGCTGTAGTTATCAGCTGGTTGATGATGCGCTTTTATGACTTTGTTGCCCGTCACAAATGGATAGGACCTTTGACATATCTGGTTTATCTCTTCGCCGGACTGGAAATTGTCGGAATGATGACCGAATGGGGACAGCAGAGTTATCCTATCAGCTTTATGGTCTGGTTTCTGACACCGCAGGGAGTTGTTACATTTTCCGGATGGTATACAGCTTCTATTTATTTGCTGATGCTGGGATTTCTGACAAGTGCTGTATATTATTTTTCCAAAATCAGGTACAGAATGAGTATGCAGTTTCTGATTATGTTGATTCCGTTGAGTTTATATGCAAAGGAAGGTTTGCAGATGCCGGCGGTATTGGTGATGATTCTGCTGGCAAGCTTTTTCCTGCTGATGATTTACTGCCGTCAGATGCATAATCAGACAGAAATTCGCTATCTGCCAAGTTTTCACGGCAGTATGTCGATTGCAGTCTATGTACTGTGTTTTTCAATTCTTGCTGCAATTGTGCCGAAGCCGGCTGTGACAGCAGACCGTGAATTTATCGAAAATGCGATGTCTTACAGTACATGGTCAGATGTGCTGATGAATGCCATCAGCATGTTTACCGATACAACAGACAATTCTGTCGGAACGTCCAATAATACCAGAACGATTTATTATGTTTCTTCTCCGGAATCGCTCAGATTAAGAACACAGACATATTCTTATTATCAGGCAGATGACAGCTGGAACGTCATTCGGGAATATGACTATCCAGACCAGTCTTATCCTTCTGGCGGCATGACTTATAAGCCGCAGGAACTGTTACAGGCAATTCTGAATGCTGCTGCACAGGATGCAGAATTTGCTGAAAAATATCAGCTTTCAGAATTTCTTGATAGGATGCTTCCGGAACAGGAACTCCGGACATTTGCGCTGTGTCCTGTATATTATCCGATGCAGACACTGCCTTCTCCGACCAGAACGCTGAACACTTCACAAGGAACATATTTGTCAGTTTCCAGAACAAATACGTTCGGCGGAAATACGCAGGACTGGACTTCTGTACAGTATTATCCGGATACTTATGCAAAATATGAAACAGTACGGCAGATTCTGCAAACCTTATCCGGTGCAGACTACGAAACACTTTTACAGGATGCACAGGAAATCTTGCAGTCTTCTTCTCCTCAGAGAGCAGCATTGCTGGAACAGGTGCAGCAAGAATGCAGAGAAGCTTATGAATATCTGGATATAGTACAGAAACAGGATTTCGACAGCGAAATTATCCATAATCTTGCAGAACAGATTACGGACGGAATGCTTTCTGATTTTGACAAGGCACAGGCAATTGAAAACTATTTTGTGCAGGAAAATTTTGTCTATGACCAGTCTTATCAGAAGCCTGCCGGTTCTAATGCAGAATATTTCCTGACTGAAAGTAAAACTGGAGTCTGCTATGAATATGCAACAGCTATGGTTATGCTCTGCCGCAGTGCCGGACTGCCTGCACGTTATGTACAGGGCTATAATCTGAATCAGATGTATAATGCTAATTTTCGTGGAAGAGAAAGCAATTATCTGATTAAAGTCCGTGATGCTCATGCTTTTCCGGAAGTGTATATTTCCGGTTATGGCTGGATGAGTTTTGAGCCGACTGTGGCAGGTATAGAAGAACAGGAAAATCAACAGGCAGAAAATCAAAATGTCATGCGCTGGGGTTTTGTTCTGCTCGGCTTTGCTGTCATTGCAGGTGTGATTTATTTTTATCTGCCAAAAATTCGGGAATTTCTGTTCCGGAGAAAACTCCGCCGGCTTACGCCGGCTGAAAGCGCATCAGCTGTATTCCGTCATATGCGTATTCTGATGCATCTGCCGGAAAGTACAACTGTCAGCGAACTTGCAGAAGCTTCTCATACTTTCTGGAAAGAACAGGAAATTTTCTTACTTCTGGATGTCCTGCTGTATGGTCAGAATTCTGAAGCAGAAAATGCGGAAGGACTCACTGAATCTTATCAGAAATGGCATGAAATCTACACAATGTACCTGAAGGAACAGGCACAAAAACGCAGACAGGATGCCAGAAATAAACGTAAACAACAAAAAACGCCGCAAGCGTAACGAAAGGAGAAAATGAAATCTAATGTATTTTCTAAAACACAAATTAGCCATTGCAGGTGCAGTTCTGTCAGTGGTCATGAGTGCTGCCGTTCTGGGAAATTCCCTGATTTATGCATTCAGCGAGGATTATAAGGGCTGGAAACAGTACGGAAGCAGCTGGAGTAGTATGTATCTGGGAACAAGTTCTGATACAGTCAGTGAGAGTGGTTGTGCTGTCACGGCGGCTGCTATCCTGATGGTACATTCTGGTTCTGTTACAAATGAGGATTTTAATCCTGGTGTTATGGTGAAATTCCTGAATCAAAGCGGAGGATTGAATTCCAGTGGTATTCTGGACTGGAATGCATTATCAAATTATGTACCGGATTTTAAATATGTTTCCAATGTGGACAACAAGCTCTATGGTAAAAATCAGACTGAAAAAGCGCAGGAACTCAAAAAGTTTCTGGATGAAGGCTATTATATTATTGTAAAAATCAGCAATGGAAAAAATATGCATTTCGTAGCTGTGGATTCTGTAGACGGTTCTAAAGTAACAATGATGGACCCCGGCAGCAGCAAAACTTCTCTGTTTGATAAATATTCTGCTGATACTGTGACACAGGTCAGACTTTTCACAGGCAAGAATTCTAAAAATATTTCCGGTACAGAAACTACTGAACCGGAACAAATGCCCGCAGAACAGCAGGAAGTACAGATTGCAGCTCCTGAAACCGCACCTGTCGCACCGGAGACGATTCCTCCTGAAACAGCAACAGTTCCTGAAACAACAATGACAGAAATCACAACTGCTGTGACTACAACAGAAATCACAGAAGCACCCATTGCAACAACGACAACCCTACCCGAAACAACAACAGTTGTTACAACAACAACTACACCAGAAACAACAACGGTTGTTACAATGACAACTGCTGTACCTGTAACAACTGTTCAGGCTGAAACAACACAAGTTGTTATTTTCACAAAACCAGCTGAGGAAATTGCTGAAATTACTGCTGATTCAGAACATGTTGAAGAAAATGTTTCAGTTGCACCTGTTTTCGTAGAACCCAGTCAGGAAGAAAATCAGCTCGAACCCGGTACGGTAGAAATTGTCATTTTACAGGATGCACCGGAAACAGCACCGTCTGCTGAAACAGTATCTTCTGCGGAAACAGCAAAGACAAAAATACTCTGTATTCCAGAAGAACAGGCAGAAGCGAAACTGGTAGAAATTAAGGAACAGCATATTTTCATGTCTATCAGATTTACTGTGAAAGAAAATCTGAATCTCTATCAGAATCCGGATGCAGATTCCAGTGTTCTGACTATGATTCCAGAAAATACTTCTCTGAATGTTGTTGAAACAGATGAAAATTTCAAATGGGGCAAAGTACTGTATGACGGTTGTGAAGGCTGGATTGCCCTCAATTTTGCAGAACTTTAATTTTAAAATATTATAGGAATCCGCCGTCCGGCACTGAACGGCGGTTCTTGTCATGTAAAGGAGATTATATTATGACTGACTGGATTGAAGTAAAGATTATCACTGAAACACCAGCACTCGAAATTCTGTGTGCATTGCTAACTGACTCCGGTGTAAAAGGCTTTGTTACACAGGATAGAGAAAGCTTTCAGGAATTCCTTGATGATAAAGAAGGAAAATGGGACTATATCGATGAAGATTTAATGCAGCTTTCTGAATGCGATACCAGTGTGACGTTCTATCTGCCGGATGATGCACAGGGTGCGGAACAGTTTTCCAGTGTAAAGAATCTTCTGGAACAGCTTAAATCTCGTGAAGATGCTGCATTTTTCGGCAGCCTGGAACTTTCCTGCAATAATGTAAAAGAAGATGACTGGGCAAACAACTGGAAACAATATTTTAAGCCTTTCCCCGTTGGCGAAAAATTATATATCAAGCCGTCATGGGAAACGCTTCCGGAACAGAATGACAGAACGGTTCTGGAAATCGACCCGGCTTCCAGTTTTGGAACGGGACAGCATCATACAACAAGATTATGTCTGGAACTTTCAGAATTGGTTCTGAAACCACATGATAAAATTCTGGATTTAGGCTGCGGAAGCGGTATTCTTTCAATCGGTGCAATGCTTCTGGGGGCAGATTCGGCGGTTGCTGTTGATGTCATTGATAACTGTGTCAGGACTGCACTTGAAAATGCCGGAAAAAATCATATTGCTCCGGAAGTATATCACGCTTACTGCGGGGATATTTGTTCTGATTTGTCTCTGAGAGAAACTATTGGTACAGGCTATGACTTGATTTATGCCAATATCGTGGCAGATATTCTAATCGCTATGTCCGGATTGTTTGGCAGTTTCCTGAAACCGGGAGGGAATCTGATTGTTTCGGGAATTATTATTGAACGTGCTGACGAAGTCCTGAACGAACTGGAAGTGAAAGGCTTTGAGAAAGTCACTGTCCGGGAGAAAGAAGGCTGGGCAGCTGCTCTGCTCCGGTGGAAAAAATAAAAATAATGCACCGCCTGTGAAAAGACGGTGCATTTGTTTTATGAAATTATAAGAAATACTTTACGCCGTTTTCAAAAATCTGCTGGTCTTTGATGCCGGGAACATTCTTGCTGATGTCTGTGCCTTTGCGTTCACTGTGTCCCATCTTGCCAAGTACACGACCATCCGGAGAAGTAATGCCTTCAATCGCACTCATGGAAGTATTCGGATTATAGCGGATATCCATAGTCGGCTTGCCGTTTAAGTCAACATACTGAGTCGCAATCTGACCATTGGCAGCAAGTTTCTGAATCAGGCTTTCCGGAGCGACAAAACGTCCTTCACCATGAGAAATCGGGATAGTATGAATGTCACCCACTTCACTGGATGCCAACCACGGAGACTTATTGGAAGCCACTCTGGTATTGACCATCATGGACTGATGTCTTGCAATTGTGTTGAATGTCAGTGTCGGAGATTCGCTGGTCATATCAACAATTTCACCAAACGGAACAAGTCCGAGCTTGATTAATGCCTGGAAACCGTTGCAGATACCAAGCATTAAGCCGTCACGGTTCTGGAGTAAGTCATGCACAGCATCTCTGACAGCCGGATTCCGGAAGAACGCTGTAATAAATTTGCCGCTGCCTTCCGGTTCATCACCGCCGGAAAAACCGCCGGGAAGCATGATAATCTGAGACTGTGCGATTTTTTCAGCAGCAATCTTGACAGATTCTTCAATATCACTGGCAGACAGATTCCGGATAACCAGAATATCCGCTTCAGCACCAGCTTTTTCAAAAGCTCTTGCCGAGTCGTATTCACAGTTTGTGCCGGGGAATGCCGGAATAAATACTTTTGGCTTTGCGATATGAATTGCCGGTGCAGGATGATTT
>DJXC01000154.1 GCA_002449575.1 Ruminococcus sp. UBA7014 | reverse complement strand
GCTCCTTTTATGAAAATTGTACCTTCGGCAACATTATCAATCAGGTCATTCCAGTAAAGCAGATTGTTTTCCACTGTGAATGTGCCGCTTCCGCCAGTATATCTTACTGTCGTATTGGCTGTGCCGTCTTCTGCATAGGTGATAACACTGTGAGAAGCTTCTCCGATACAGAAAAAAGTACCGTTATCGAAAGTGCAGCGACGATATGACCATGTTGAAATCTGTTCCGCATTGTCTCTCCATGTCACAGCAGCCTGATAACCGTTTCCGTCTTCTTCTTCGGAGATGACGATTGTACACTTGCCACTGCCCCATGTACCTAAGCAGTCGCCTGCCGGTGCTGGAACAGGTGCATCAGCACCCTTAACAAAAATCATACCATAGGCGGCATCGTCTTTCAGGTCATTCCAGTAAAGCTGATTTTCCTGAATTGTGAATGTAGCACTTCCGTTTGTGCTTTTTAAGGAAACATTTGCAATTGTGTCGTCTTCTGCATAGGTAATTACACTGTGAGAACCTTCTTCGCTACAGAAGAATGTGCCATTTTTAAAAGTACAGTGACTGTATGTCCATATGGAAGCTTCTGCGGCATTGTCTCTCCATGTGACAGATACATGATAGCCGTTGTTTCCCTGTTCTTTGGAAATAATGATAGTGCATTTGCCGCTGCCCCATGTACCAAGATAATCTTCTGCGGAAATTTCAAAAGCATCAGCTTCTTTTGCAAAAGCAACACCACTGGCAACATCATCAATCAGGTCATTCCAGTAAAGCTGATTATCCTGTACTGTAAATGTACCGCTTCCATCGGTATATTTTACATCAGCACTTGTAATTGTGTCGTCTTCTGTGTAAGTAAGCACACTGTAAGAAGCATTTTTATTACAGGTAAATGTGCCGTTTTCAAAAGTACAGTGATTATAATACCATTTTGCAACCTGTGTGGCAGTGTTTCTCCATGTAACAGCGATTTGATAGCCGTTTTCGTCTGTTTCTCTGGAAATTTCAATTGTGCATTTGCCGCTTCCCCATTTGCCAAGGCAGTCTTCTGCGGATACGGAAGAATTTGTCTCTCCCTTGAGAAATGTCATATCATTGGCAACATCTTCCATCAGGTCTTCCCAGTAGAGTACATTATCTTTAATTCTGAAAATGCCGCTTCCGTTTGTATACTGTACATCAGCGTCAGTAATTGTACCGTCTTCTGCATAAGTCAGCAGGCTGTGAGAAGCCTGACCATTACAGCTGAAAGATGCGCCGAGTGTTCCGTTTACAAAAGTACAATGACTATATGTCCATGTTGCAGACTGTGCAGCATTGGTACTCCATCTGACAGCTACCTGATAGCCGTTTCCGTCCGTTTCTTTGGAGATAGTAATTGTACATCTGTCCTGTCCCCAAGTGCCTAAGAAGTTTTCTGCTTCGTCAGCAGAGGCAATAATGCTCTGCACAGGATTCAAAGTTGTTTCTGCAAAAGCGGAAATATTTGCGCTGATACCAGTCATTAAAGTGCAGGCAGATAACACTGCCAGCATTTTCTTCATATTCGTCATCATAAAATCCTCCCGAAAAATATACATACTGGATTTACTTTTATTTTTTGTTTGCAAGACTATTATATCACGCTGTTTCCAAAAAGTCAAGCGTTTTCGGAGTAAAATATTTCTATTTCCGGACTGAAGATTTTGTATACTTTCACGCAAAATATAACTATATGTATAAAAAGAGGTGCATATTTGCAAGCGTACAAGTTTTTCGCAAAGCATTCCTAAAATTCATATTCTCCCCCGCCTATAGAGGCGGAGCTTCCTTGCTAACTTTTGTTGAAAATAAGAGAATAGGAAAAGTCTGCATTTATGAGAATGCAGACTTATTTTTCTTAATTCTGTTCAAGTGTGCCGTGAGACAGGGATTTGAGATAAGCATGAATAAAACCGTCTATATCACCGTCCATGACGGCATTGATATTGCCGTTCTCAAAATTGGTTCTGTGGTCTTTTACAAGTGTATAAGGCATGAATACATAAGAGCGAATCTGCGCACCCCAGCCGATTTCTTTCTGAATGCCCTTAATGTCAGAAATTTTTTCGAGGTGTTCCCGTTCCTTAATTTCGACAAGTTTTGCAACAAGCATTTTCATAGCATAATCTTTATTCTGGTACTGGCTTCTCTGTGTCTGGCAGGAAGTAACAATTCCGGTTGGCTTATGAATCAGGCGTACTGCGGAACTGGTTTTGTTTACCTTCTGACCGCCTGCACCACTGGAGCGGTAGACTTCCATATCAATATCTTCGTCACGGATTTCGACCTGAATATTATCATCCATTTCGGGCATGACTTCAAGAGCAGCAAAAGAAGTATGTCTTCTGCCGGAAGCATCAAACGGCGAAACTCTGACTAATCTGTGAACGCCGGCTTCGGATTTGAGATAGCCGTAAGCATTTTCGCCTTCGACCATGATAGAAGCACTTTTCAGCCCGGCTTCTTCGCCATCAAGGTAATCCAGAAGCTGTACTTTAAAGTGATGCCGTTCTGCCCATCTGTGATACATACGGTAGAGCATTTCCGCCCAGTCCTGCGCTTCCGTACCGCCTGCGCCGGCATGGAATGTCAGGATAGCATTTTTGCTGTCATATTCGCCGGAAAGAAGGGTTTCGAGATTCTTATTTTCCAGAGCCTGTTTGAAATCTTCCATTTCGGTGACAATTTCGTTCTGCATATCTTCGTCTTCTTCTTCCATACAGAGTTCAATCATGGTGAGAATATCTTCCAGACGGGACTGCATTTTTTCATAATCTGTAATTTTATTTTCAAGCTGTTTGGTTTTCTGGAGAACTTTCTGAGAATTTTCGAGGTCATCCCAGAATTTGGCATCTGTTGCCTGTTCCTGTAACTCTTTGAGTTCTTCCTTTGCTTTTTTAATATTCAGCACTTCGCCGAGTTCATCGAGTTCTTTTCTGTAGCCGTTCATTTCGACTTTGAGTTCATCAAGTAAAATCATAAAAAACAATCTCCTTCTTCTGTTTGCTGTAAATCGTGTTAATTTTATTATACACTATCTTCCTGAAAAATGCAAGTAGTTTGCTGTAACATCTTCCCTCGCCTAAGCATCGTGGGGGTTCTTGCTAATTTTTGATAAAATCTCTGACAGGCAGGAAATCCAGCCACGGGCAAGTTCCTCATGTCCTATAAGTGTAGGGTGAGTTCCGTCAAGTGTTTCATAATAGATTTTTTTAGCAGAGAGGTCAGCAACTTTGCATTTTTGTTTCTGAGCCAGAAAGCGGATACACTGGTTATAGTCTTCGAGAGGAATTCCGGCGAATTCTTCAGGAAACTGCCAGTTGGGAATTTTGGCATGATACGTTCTTGCAACTGTGCCGCAGATAATCCGGCAGTTAGGATAATTATTCCGGATTCGTTTTATCATGAGGGAATAAGCCCCTTCAAAAGAGCGTGGATTTTTCCAGAACGGATTTTTATTTTCAATCGGCACACCTCTGCCGAAATCTTTAATGCCCATATAAATCAGGACAATATCTGGTGCAATATTGCCGTTATGGAGCAGCGCAGTTCTTTTGACACTGTTTCCGGAGAAAGGATGTTTTCCGGCAACACAGCTTCCGGCATAGGAATTATTGACACAGATTCTGCCGCCGAAATGAGTAATGACTTTCGCCCACCAGCTGTCACTGATATAGCGGATTGCATTTTTCTGCATATTTTCATAATCATAGTGAACTCTGTAGCCTTCGGGAACAGTGCCGACAATGCTGCTGATAGAATCGCCCATAATGGAATAATAAATCAAAGTCACTCCCTCCTTTCGGGAAAATATAAATATAAATTATTTTATGATATGATATATTTTTAAATATAAAATTCCTGCATCGTATCCAGACAAAGACAAGCGAGTTTTCCGCTGTCGAAACAAGCACCGCAGTCAATATAGATATTATGCGCACTGTGATAAATTTCGGCTTTGCCGTTAATCAAGGGGGTTGGTGTATGTCCGGCGATGATATAGACATTATCGTCCTCAAAAAGACGTTTGTCAGGGTCTCCCCGTGTAAGAAGTAATTCTTCGGCAGTATACTGACTTAATTTTTTATCGGGTCGAAAGTTGCCAAGTCCGGCATGAACGAGAATAAACGTTTTTTCGCCGACATCTACAGTTTCATAGAGCGGAAATTCAGAAATATATTCCAGTACTTCCTGTCGTTCCTGGTTGCTGAGTTTCTGGAATTCAGCAATGGTAGAAGCTCCGCCGTCATCAATCCATGAAAACATATCCTGAATATCTTCCAGTTCAATAGAATCATAATTCTGTTCAGTAATATCAACGCTGACTCTTTCCAGCAGATACCATGCAAAAAAATCATGATTTCCCATAATCGGAAAAACGTTAGAACGTGTCATCATATCCCGGAGTGTTGTAACAGGTTTTGGACCTCTGTCAACAACATCACCAAGAACAAACAGCGAATCTTTTTCAGAAAACTGTATGCAATCCAGCATTTTGAGATATTTTTCATATTCGCCGTGAATATCAGACATGACATAAATCATAGAAAACCTCCTTTCCGTAAGCTAAAAAATACGATTCAGATACTTATGTCATTTTACCACATAATCAGAAATTTGTCAACTGTCTGGAAAAAAAGAAAATATCTGCCGGATTTCGGCAGATATTAAATTTCTGATTTTTATTTCAGATTCATCATAAATTCAGATAACAATTCTCTGGTCTGGGTATAGTCCAGACAGTAGAGGCGGCATCTATAGGGCGTTTCTGCACGGAAATAAATTGTCAGATGGCAGGTATTACTTACTTTCTGCCAGATATGCTGATGAATCCGCACTTTGACAATACTGTCTGTTTCGGCGACAATGGTATGAAAGGCAAAGCCTTTGCAGCAGCGCATACAGATTCTGTTTTTAGAAATACTGACACCACTGGAATTCAGCGAAACAATCTGGACAATTAATTTCCATAGAATCGGAACAACAATAGTCACCTGTACCAGATTGATAAATTCCTGAAATCTCGGAAACAAGCGTTCAATGATTTCGCCGGAGGGGTAAATTGCTGCAAATCCGGTCACACACCAGCAGATATACCCCCACCAGGAACGCTTAGGAGGTCTGAGCTGATTTTTCAAAAAACGGCTGCCGGGAAAAATCATAGGCATTGTTTCAACAAGTTCCGCCTGTGTCAGAATCGGCAGACAAATCGGCAGACTGCCCCGCTGGTTGCCATATCCGGGACAATTGACGGCAAGAGAATAGATTTTGAATAATTTAGTCAATAAATTCTGACGAATATCCAGAAAATTAATTTTATGATTTTGCAGATAGAAATATCTTGTTGTCATCAGACCGCTTTTTACAAATAACTGTCTTTTATCGCTTTCCATATAAAACCCGCCATACCGGATAAGATTTGCAATCATTGACAGCAGCCAGGATGACAAAATCAGAATTCCGACAGAAACCGCCACCGGAGGAATGCCGGCAAGATGCACTGCAAGTTCCTGAGAAACCATATTCAGACGTTCCGTAAGTTCAAATTCCTGAATCAGGTCTCTTGCGATTCTGCCGCTCTGAAACCAGAAGATTGCAATATACAGCGCACCGGAAAAGCTGCTGGAAAATATGACAGAAAATAATAAAATTTTCCAGAGTTTCACTCTGCGTTCATAGTGATGCCGTTTTCCCTGCCGGAGTTTCGGCAGAGCAGAAGTAAATAAAGTTTCGTCTTCCCGGCGGATAAGCAGTTTAATATCTGTTGAATTCAGCAGTCCGGAAGCCGTATCTGCATAGAGATAGGAGGCATGAAACGGCCGCAGAAACAGTGCGTGTTCCAGTGTCATGGCAGAAATATTCTGTACAGGCATAATGCGTTTTCTGGTGAAAATAAAGCTGTCCTGTACATACAGCTGACCATCTCTGACAGCAAATTTCCGGAAAAACCAGATACAGAAGCCATAACCCAGAATAGTTGCCAGAATCAGCAAATCGAACCATGTACCATGCAGCCATTGCAGAAAGGCTTCCGGAGACAGACGGAAACCAACAATCTGATTTTTATTCCATGCCTTGATAATATTCCATAAACCACGCAGAAACGGAAAAATCAGCAGCCAGATAGTTTTCATGCTGTATTTTAAAATACGGAGCGGATGTTCACGGTGCATGGAATACACCCTTTCGTTCAAAAAATTCAGTAAGTTCCCGGCGGTCATTTTTTTTGAGGAAAAAAATCATGAGACTGCCGCCATAAACATATAATATGATAAAATTCAGTCCAAGAATGCCGTCCCACGGACCTGTAACCAGTTGAATGAACTGAACAGACTGTAAACGGATAGACTGTTCCCGACGGAAAAATATACCCGTCCGGACAGTGACCTGATTTGCAGTTACAATACATTTCAGATTAGAAAAATACAGAGGAATACAGAAAAAGCTGAGTACCACAGCCGCAACAGAAAACAGAATCACCAGCCCCCACATGACAAAAAGCCATCGGGAAAGGAATTTTGCCGAAGCAATACTTAACAGCAAAGCCAGCAGACAGACAATAATCTGTAATAACTTCATAGCAGACATATCCGCAGAATATTCTTTCAAGGACAGCAGCCTCCTTCCGAATGATGATAATTTTATTATAACATAAAACAGTAATACTTTTCAAGTGTATTATGCAGAAAGGAGCAAATATGATAAAATTTCTGACAGACCTGAATCAGATATTATGGGGAAACGGACTTGTCGGACTGCTTTTAGGGACGGGGATATTCAGTTTCATTTATCCGGACGGGCAGTGTCTGAAAAGTTTTGGCTTATTATTTCAGAAACAGGAGCAGACCGGGAGCAGATATACAATACCGGTTTTTCAGTCTTGTATGACATCTTTAGCGGCGGCGATGGGTACGGGAAATATTGTGGGAGTCGCCGCAGCCCTGACAATCGGAGGCGCAGGTGCAATTTTCTGGATGTGGATTTCAGCATTTTGCGGAATGGGGCTGATTTATGCGGAAAATGTATTAAGCTGTCGTTACCGGACTGCTTCTGCCGCAGGAGCGGCTGCCTATCTGAAATATGGACTGCACAGCCCGGTATTATCAGGAATTTTTGCAGTATGCTGTGTGTGTGCCTCTTTTGGAATGGGAAATATGACACAGAGTCATGCTATGGCGGAAATTCTGGAAGCTTCCTTTGCCGTTCCGGCATGGCTGACAGGGCTGCTGACAATGCTGATTTTATTTATCATCATTATCGGCGGTTCAAAGCGGATAGCGAAATTTTCAGCAGTTATCATTCCAGTACTGACAGGCATTTATTTATTATGCAGTCTGATAATATTATTTCTCTACAGAGAAAATATTTCTTCTGTATTTGCGGAAATTTTCCGGAGTGCGCTGGGAATCCGTGCAGTTGGCGGCGGTATCAGCGGCACAGCGGTGAAATATGCGATTTCTGCCGGAGTACGGAGAGGCATATTCTCAAATGAAGCCGGGCTTGGCAGCAGCGGACTGCTTCATGCAGAAGCATCGAGTGAACAGCCGGAATTTCTGGGAGTCTGCGGAATGCTGGAGGTCATTGCAGATACATTCATCTGCTGTACAGCAACAGCATTGGTAATTTTATGTACAGGCAGTTTAAAGACAGGTCAGGAGGGAGCTGTATTAGTACTGACGGCATTTCGTTCCGGGATGGGAATACTTGCAGACTGGATTCTTCCGCCAGTAATCGCATTATTTGCTTTCTGTACACTGACAGGCTGGTGTTTCTGCGGCATGAATGCGCTGAAAACGCTGACAAAGAATCCAGATTATCTGAAACTGTATCAGATTTTATTCTGTACTGCTGCCTTTATCGGCACAATCATGAAACTGGAGCTTGTCTGGACACTTGCAGACATTGCAAACGGCTGTATGGCATACTGTAATCTGCCGGGGATTCTTCTGCTTCTGCCGGAAACAAAAAACCGCCGTACTGCGTGAACAGTACAGCGGTCTGATAACTCTTAATCTTTAAGATTAGTCATTATACATTTTGATATTTCAACTCACACATTCAAATGAACATGATATATTAGTCATTATACATTTTGGTGAGTCTTGTCAGATAATCATATCTGTCCTTCGCATTTTCGACAGCATTATTGAACAGCTTTTCAGCTCTTTCCGGATTCTGACGAGCCAGAGCATTATAACGAACTTCGCCCATGAGGAAGTTTTTATATTCGTCCACATTCGGAGCTTTGGAATCGAGGATGAACGGATTCTTGCCTTCCTTCTTGAGGTCGGGGTTATATCTGTACAGATGCCAGTAACCAGCCTGAACAGCCTTCTTTTCTTCTGCCTGAGCAGTAGCCATGCCGGTCTTGATACCATGGTTGATACACGGAGCATAAGCAATGATGATGGACGGACCGTCATAAGCTTCTGCTTCACGGATAGCCTTTAAGCACTGATTCTGGTCAGCACCCATAGCAATATGAGCAACATAAACATAGCCATAGCTCATAGCGATACCAGCAAGGTCCTTCTTCTTGACAACCTTACCAGCAGCAGCAAACTGTGCAATTGCACCAGTAGGAGTAGACTTGGAAGCCTGTCCGCCGGTATTGGAATAAACTTCAGTATCGAATACCATGATATTGACATTTCTGCCGGAAGCGATAACATGGTCAAGACCACCAAAGCCAATATCATAAGCCCAGCCGTCACCGCCGAAAATCCACTGAGACTTCTTGCGGAGGTAATCCTTTTCAGCGAGGATAGCCTTTGCATCATCACAGTCACATGTTTCGAGTACAGCAATTAATTCTTCTGCTGCGGGAGTATTGGCAGCACCATCATTCTTAGTTTCGAGGAACTTCGCAATAGCAGCCTTGACTTCTTCCTTCTGCGCCTTTTCAGCCAGAGCTTCTACTTTAGCAATCACACGGTTTCTGAGAGTTTCCTGACCGAGGAACATACCATAGCCAAATTCAGCATTGTCTTCAAACAGGGAATTGCTCCAAGCCGGACCATAGCCCTTCTTGTTGACAGTGTAAGGTGTAGAAGGTGCAGAGTTACCCCAGATAGAGGAACAGCCGGTAGCATTAGCGATATACATTCTGTCACCGAACAGCTGAGTAATCAGTTTTGCATACGGAGTTTCACCACAGCCAGCACATGCGCCGGAGAATTCGAGCAGCGGCTGCTTGAACTGAGAACCCTTGACAGTAGCTTCTGTGAACTTAGCAGTTACTTCAGGCTTGATGTCCTTAGTTGTGCCGAAGTCAAAAGCTGCCTGCTGGTCAAGCTGAGATTCAAGAGGCTTCATCACGAGAGTTTCAGCCTTCTTGTTAGCCGGGCAGATATTAGCGCAGACACCGCAGCCGGTGCAGTCGAGAACGGAAACAGTCATGCCGAATTTGAGGTCGCCGATAGCGGGCTTCATAGCAGCGAGTTTCATAGAAGCAGGAGCTTCCGCAGCTTCTTCAGGAGTCAGAGTTACCGGACGGAGTACAGCATGAGGACATACATAAGCGCACTGGTTGCACTGAATGCAGGTATCCGGATTCCATGTCGGAACAGTAACAGCAATACCACGCTTTTCAAATGCAGCAGAACCGGACGGAGAAGTACCGTCAGCGAGTTTTACAAAAGTAGAAACAGGGAGCTTGTCGCCCTGCTGAGCGTTACAAGGAATCTGTACATTATTAACGAAATCTTCCAGAGCCTTATTTTCACAAGTTACCTTCGGCATTCCGATAGGAGTATCTTCTGCATTCTTCCAGGATTCCGGAACGTTGATTTCTACAATGCCCTTATAACCTGCATCAATAGCATTCCAGTTCTTTTCAACAACGTCCTGACCCTTCTTGGAGTAAGAAGCTTCTGCTGCGGCTTTCATATATTTGAGAGCATCTTCAAACGGAATTACGTTTGCAAGCTTGAAGAAAGCAGACTGGAGAATGGTGTTGATTCTTGTACCCATGCCGGTTTCCTGACCGAGCTTGACACCGTTTACAGTGTAGAACTTGATATTATTCTGTGCAATATATCTCTTTACCTGACCGGGCAGATGCTTTTCAAGACCAGCTTCATCCCAGATAGTATTCAGCAGGAAAGTACCGCCGGGCTTAATGTCAGAAGTCATATCGTACTTGTCAATATAGCTCTGATTATGGCAGGCAACAAAGTCAGCCTTGTTAATCAGGTAAGTAGACTTGATGGGAGTTTTGCCGAATCTCAGGTGAGAAACAGTTACACCACCGGACTTCTTGGAGTCATATGCAAAATAAGCCTGTGCATACATGTCTGTATGGTCACCAATAATCTTGATGGAGTTCTTGTTTGCGCCGACAGTACCGTCAGAGCCGAGACCCCAGAACTTGCAGGAGATTGTGCCAGCAGGAGCAGTATCCGGGCTGAAAGAATCATCCAGAGACAGATTTGTGACATCATCAACGATACCCAGAGTAAATCTCTTCTTTTCAGTATTCTTGAAGACTGCAATAATCTGGTTCGGAGTGGTATCCTTAGAGCCTAAGCCGTAACGACCGGAGAAAATCTTGACATTATGGAATTTGCTGCCGTTAAGAGCTGCAACAACATCAAGATACAGCGGTTCACCGAGAGAGCCGGGTTCTTTGGTTCTGTCGAGGACAGAAATCTGCTTAACAGTATCCGGAATCGCTTCGATAAGCTTTTCAGCAACGAACGGTCTGTACAGACGTACACGGACAAGACCATATTTGCCGCCGTTTGCATTAAGATAGTCTACAGTTTCTTCTACTGTATCCATCACAGAACCCATTGCAATGATGATATGTTCTGCATCCGGTGCGCCGTAGTAGTTGAACAGCTTGTAGTTTGTGCCAATCTTTGCATTGACTTTATCCATGTATTTTTCCACAACAGCCGGAAGTGCATCATAGTACTTGTTGCAAGCTTCACGAGCCTGGAAGAAGATATCAGGATTCTGTGCAGAACCTCTTTCAACAGGGTGATTTGGATTCAGAGCCCGGTCTTTGAAAGCCTGAACAGCATCACGGTTGAGCATTTCATCTAAATCCGCATCGTCCCATACTTCGATTTTCTGAATTTCGTGAGAAGTTCTGAAACC
>DJXC01000052.1 GCA_002449575.1 Ruminococcus sp. UBA7014 | reverse complement strand
TACCAGTACTGGAAAGAAATTGCACCTGCTGTTTCATAGGGTTTTACTGCTTCCGGAACGTCCCAGATAACGCTGAAATATTCGCCGAGCTGATTATCTTCGGAACTCAGGAAGTAGCCGTAACCGGGAGTAATACCAAATTCCACGCCTGCTGCTTCAAATTCCTCGATTTTATCCTGACCCATGTCATTATACCAGTAACCTGCATCTTTAGTAGTTGCTACACCTTTGGCAGCTTTTGCAGATTCCGTATCTGCGGGAGACTGATTTTCAACATTCAGACCGCCGCCATACATGAAGTTTTTCACACTCTGCTTGCTCTGGATAGTTGCCTGAAGGGATTCAATCACAACACTAGTACCAATACCACCGATACCAAAATCAGAATAATTGAACTTATGGCTGTTAAGCGGGTCAACGCCTTCTACAGGGTTCTTGTCTTCTTTTACATAATATTCTTCATCATAGCCCTGAGTCAGTGTGAACGGCTTTTCAAATTCAATCTGACGAGCCTGTGTTGCAATCATCGTGCCTGTACCGTCACCGTTATCTGTGAAAGACCATGTGCCGCTTTTTTTGTTGTGGGTGGTCTGACCGTCTTTAATAGACATAGAGTGTTCGTCTTCGGTAGGTTCTGTGCTGTCAGAAGCCGGCGGAGTTGCTTCCTTTGTGCTGTTGACTTCAATAGACTTGATAGCAATCTCATTTCCGTCGCTGTAATAATTCCGGAATTCAAATTCACCATCATATTTGCTGTTATATTCATCTTTATATTTCAGGTCAAGCTTGGAAGTATCAATAACAATGACAATTTCGCCGTCAACAGGCTTTACGCTTGTACCAGCAACTTCTGTTTCGCCGTCAGAAGTATCAACCCAGCTTTTGCCGTCCCATTCCATCCAGTAGGGAGAATCTGCAATGCCAATACCGAATCCGTAGGAAACAGAACCAGCATAGTCTCCTGTATCCAGAGTGATAGTGATATTCTTGATGCCGCTTTTTGCAAGGTCAGCAGTAAAAGCTCTGTATTTGCTGTCAGCAGATTTTGTATTATCTGTTAAAGTTGCTATTGCCTCACTACTGGAAGCAGGTGTTTCTGTAGCTTCAGTTACTTCAGTTACTTCCTCTTTCTCTGTTGCTTCTGTAGCATCTGGAGTTTTTTCAGTCACTTCTTCGCTTTCTTCTTCTGTTGCTTCTGTAGCGGCAGGTGTTTCGTTAGCGACAATCTTATTAATTGTAATTGTGCCGTCTTTACCACTGTAGTAGTTTCTGAACTGGAATGTACCATCATACTTGCTGTTATACTCATCTTTATATTTCAGGCTGAGTTCAGAAGTATCAATCGTAACAGTAATTTCCTTATCTTTTGTAACAGGTACGGAAATCCCTGGAACTTCTACTGTACCGCCTTCAGTATCTACCCAGCCTTTGCCGTCCCATTCCATCCAGTAGGGAGTTGCATCTGTGCCGATGCCGAAACCATAAGAGAAATTACCGGTATAATCAGCTGTCAGGTGCAAAGTGATACTTTTAATCCCACTCTCTGCGAGGTCACCGGTCATGCCTTCATAAACATCTGTTACAGCAAGTGTATCCAGTGCTGCGGCAGAAACTGTAAATGTAGAAGTCAGGAAAGCAGCAGTTTCCGGAATAATTGCACCTGCTGCGGAAATGCACATCACAGCAGCAACAGCAGCGGCCTTCATACGGTTGGTCATTGTTTTTGTAATCATAATAAAAATCTTCCTTTCTGAATCAATAAAAATTCCCCTGAAAACAACTTACAAAATCTTATAAACAGTGATGACAAAAATTGTTCACTATGTGTTCACAATTCTATTATAGCACAAACGGCATCTGAATTTGTGAACATTTTATGAAATTTATGAATTTTCGGGATTTTTTATGTAGAAATTTTTTTCCAGAATTCAGCAGTTTTAAACAAATTATGAATATTCTGAGAATAAGTTCAGAAAGTCATACAAAAAGAAGCTCTCTTTTGCAAGAGAGCTTCTTTTGATTACATTGTATTTCTGTTTTCCAAAGCCTTGTAAAGTGTAACTTCATCTGCATATTCCAGCATACCACCAACCGGAAGTCCGAATGCAAGCCGGGTAACTTTTACACCAAGCGGTTTGAGTAACTGTGAGATATAAGCGGCTGTTGCATCGCCTTCCACAGTGGGATTTGTTGCCATAATGACTTCATTTATACCGCCTTTCTGCACTCGTGCCACAAGTGAACGGATTTTCAAATCATCAGGCAGCACATTTTTCAGCGGTGAAATTAGTCCGTGCAGAACATGATAAACCCCTTTGTATTCACCTGTACGTTCAAATGCAGAAATATCCTTTGGAGTTTCTACTACACAGATGACAGACTTGTCTCTGGCATCATCTTCGCAGACGGGGCATAATTCCTTGTCTGTGAGATTTTCACAACAGCGGCAGTAATGCACAGTGCGCCGGGCGTTCAGGAGTGCCTGTGCAAAGGTCTCGACATCTGCCGGATTCATTGACATAACATGATAGGCAAGCCGGGCAGCGGATTTCATTCCGATACCCGGCAGTTTTGCAAACTGTTCTGTCAGTATGACAAGCGGCAGTGCATCATGATTTGCCATCTTTTAGAATAAACCGGGCAGAGAAACACCACCGGTGATTTTGCTCATTTCATTTTCGGTAGTTTCTTCAATCTGGCTGACAGCTTCGTTCACGGCACTGATGATTAAATCCTGAAGCATTTCAACATCTTCGGGGTCAACAGCTTCTTTCTTGATGGTCAGGGACTTGATAGTTTTCTTCCCAGTCATAACAAGTTCGACTGCGCCGCCGCCTGCGGTAGTGGTAAAGTCACGGGCTTCGATGTCGTCCTGTAATTCAGTAATCTGGTCCTGCATTTTCTGTGCCTGACGAATCATAGAGTTCATGTTCTGGGCGTTATTGCCTGCGCCCTTCGGGATTCTTGCTTTCATAACTGAAATTTCTCCTTTTGTTAAATTTAATTTAAATAGAAATCTTTTATATGACAGTGGTATGAATGCCACTGTTTTTAGCACGTTCAATCATTTCTTCCACAGGCCGGGGCTTGACAGATTCAGCAGAACATTTCACACGAATGACAAACCATTTGCCGAGAATATTAAAAATTGCCTGACTGAGAGATTTTGCATGTTCCTTTTGTTCAAACATTGTCAGGAACAGCGGATTTTCGGCAGTGATAAGCATAATATTGGCATAAACCTCTGCTTTCGAGCCTGCCAATGTTCCAAGTACAGCCGGGTTCAGTTTTCCGCATTCTTCCAGAATATCTGCCCACTGCGGCAGCGGCTTGAAATCAGAACGCCTGAGTTTCTTCATATCGACTTCCGGTTTCGGTTCAGGATGAGGAGAGGCATGAGGTTTTGTGCGTGGGTCTTCGTTCACAGGCTGCTGCTGTTCGAGCTGCCTGATTTTTTCCATAAGCTGCTGAAATTCAGCAGAATTGACCATTCCGGTGGAAGGATTCTGTACAGCAGAAACTGTACAGATACGAATCAGTGTCATTTCGAGTTCGACACGCTTGTTCACAGCACGATTCATACGTTCACGGCAGGTCTGAAGCATGTTGAGTACATGCATAACAGTATCCATATCCTGAACAGAAGCAAGTTTCTGTAATGCCGGCACTTCGTCCGCCATACAGTGCAGAAGTGAAATATCTCCGGCAGCTTTGAGCAGAAGAACATCTCTTTGCATAAGAATCAATTCTTCACAAAGTCTCTGCAAATCTTTAGAATTTTCGTGCAGTTGTGCGATAATTTCCAGAATTCCGGAGACATCTTTCTGCTGCATTTTTTCCAGAATCTGAATCAGATATTCTCTTCCGGCAGTTCCGGCAGCTTCAGCAGTCATCTGTACTGTAATCGTTTCACCATAGGCGGAGCATCTGTCAAGCAGTGAAATGGCATCTCTCATACCACCATCAGAAAGCCTTGCCATCAGTTCAGCAGCAGATGTTTCCAGACTAATATGTTCCTGTTCTGCGATATACAGCAGACGGGACACTAAATCTTTCTGCTGAATTCTCCGGAAATCATATCTCTGACATCTGGAAATAATAGTAGCCGGAACTTTATGAATTTCGGTTGTCGCCAAAATGAACTTGACATACGGAGGCGGTTCTTCCATAATTTTCAGCAGGGCATTGAATGCACTGGTTGAAAGCATATGCACTTCATCGATGATATAAATCCGGAATTTACATTTTTCTGGTGTATAGACAGTTGCATCACGCAAATCACGGATATCTTCCACACTGTTATTAGAAGCAGCATCAATTTCGGTCAGGTCGGACAGAATGCCTTGTTCGGCGGCTTTACAGATTTCGCATTCCAGACAGGGATTCCCGTCCGGACGGGGGTGTTCACAGTTGACAGCTTTTGCAAGGATTCTGGCACAGGTTGTTTTTCCTGTACCTCTTGAACCCGTAAACAGATAGGCGTGAGCCGTTGTTCCGGATTTGAGCTGATTCTGCAAAGTAGTTGTTATCTGTGGCTGAGAAAGCACATCTGCAAACGTCATTGGTCTCCATTTTCTGTATAAAGCCTGATACATCAGAATTCCCCCTTTCTCTGCACTCAAAAAAATTCGGAACATAGGTGTGCAGGCTTGCTGCGGCACATGAGACAATCCGCTTAATGCTGCTCAGTTCCCTGCCTGACATGGTTCACGGCAAATCATTGCACAGGGCCCGCACACCTATATTCCGAAGAAAGTTTCAGACTTTTCTGAACTCTGTAGTTTATTATAACATATTTCAAAAAAAAAAGCAAGTGGCAAAAACAATTTTTCTGAAATCCGGCTTGTTTTTGTCTGTAATGTCAAAAACAGTGTGCTGTTTTTGTGCATGTATACAAAAATTTTTATTTTTGAAAAAATACTTGTAAACCGCTGAAAATTCTGGTATAATGGAAATGGAAAATGATTTCTAACCTCTTTCTCTTATTTTTTGCTGAAAAAGGCATGGCTGTGCTGTGTCTTTTTCACTTCTTTATTTTTTCAGGTTTTTTATCA
>DJXC01000214.1 GCA_002449575.1 Ruminococcus sp. UBA7014 | reverse complement strand
TATGCAGCAGATAACCAAGTTCCTGCGTATTAGTTCCTTCATAGGTAATTGTTAGTAACAAGTATGATTGCTCCTTTCGCAATGTTTATTATATGATATCATAAAAATTAAAATAAATCAAGTGCTTTTTAGAAAATTTGCCTTAGTTTTTGGTTATTGAACAAGAAACAAATTCCTGTAAATTCAGGCATTGCAGAATTAAAAATTAGTAAAAATTTTCCCCCGCCTCTACAAGCGGGGGAGAATGTCATTTCATAAGCAGTTTTTTCAGCAGAATGAAATCGAAGATATTAATTACACCATCCTGACAAACATCTGCTTGTTTCCAGTCATTCAGATTTCCTTTTTTCAGCAGATATTTCTGAAGCATTACAGCATCAGCAAGTTCTACTTTTCCGTTGGCATCTGTATCGCCGATAATGCCGGAAACAGTGCTGTTTGCTTTTATCAGAACTGTATAGCCGACACATCCGGAACTTTGTCCGTTTGTGCCGAGTGTGACAGTATCGCCTTCTGTCACGTTCAAAGCGTATACATTGAAATTTACATCATTTGAACCGATAACGGTCAGACTGGTTTTGGTATACTGTTTCAGCCATTCCGGAGCTGCTGTGACACGGCTGTCCTGCAAAACATAGACAGTTTCGTTCATACCGGCAGTAAAGACCGCAAGAGAAGCATCCAGATTTTTGGAATCACAGGCAGTCCGGACAGCAGCAGCATTCTGGAGTTCTGCCGGAAGCTGTGTAAATGTTACTTCACGGTCGCCATACATGAGGCTGCCTTCTGTGATATTTTCAGCAAGAACCCAGTCAGACGCATTTTCCGTATCATTTACCTGTAAATTTTTGACATAGGCGTTTCCAGTTATTGCAGAAGCTTTTGCCATAACAGTATAATTTACCAGATTGTAAGCTCCGCCGTTTGTGCCGAGTATGACAGTATCGCCTTTTTTGAGTTGCTTGGTATACAGGTTGAATGTCACATCATTGCTTGTAACAGCCGTCAGATTTGATTTTGTATAGCTGTTCAGCCATGCCGGAACAGCTTCCTGACGGGAATCCAGTGCAATATACAGTATCATATCTGCGCCGGCTGTAAAAGAGGCTAACTCTGCATCATAATTCTTGGAATTGCAGGCAGTCAAAACCGCTTCTGCACCCTGTAATTCTGCCGGCAGGCTGGTATATGTGAAATCACGGTCGCCGAATACGATATCATCCGTCAGCAGACAGGTATCAAATTTCCAGTCCAGATAACTGGAAGTATCTTTTACAAGCAAATTCTTGATAAGATTGCCGCTGATGGGGTCGACTTTCACAACTAATTTCCATTTCTGGTCATTACTGCCGCTGCAAACCCACTGAATGACATTTGCACCGTCTTCCTTGGAAGCTGCTGTTACACCAATACAGCTTTCATCATTGGTATTCTTAGTGCAGATAGTATAAGAACCGTCGCCATTATCCACAAACTTGAACAACTGGGCATCAGAAGCTGTATCTGTATAGAGCTGAATATTCGTTCCGTTATCAGATTTTCCATAATCCAAATCCAGCAGATAGGTTTTTCCGTCGCCTGTTTCGCTGTAAAGACGGTAGTAACCGTTTCCGGCATCTTCAAATTTCCAGCCGTTTGTTCCTGCTGCACTTTGGATAATATTATTAGAAGCATCTGCACTTAGATATAAACCACTGTTGACGTTCTGAATCATATATTTATGTGACGTATCAACAGCTGCACCCTGCTTGCCGTTTTTGTTAGCATTCACTGTACAGGCAGGACGTGCCGGAATTTTCTGGTCAGAGCCAAGATAAAAGCTGGTATGTGGCGGCTGATTATAAGCCGTATTTTGTGCTGATACCTGTGTTCTGTACTGTGGGTCATGCATCAGGCACTGAATTCTGTAATCTGTATCATAATCTGTACAATAGATTCTGACAGCATCACCGCTTGCTTTGCGGACGATTAATTCTTCACGCCAGTCTCCGAAAATATCAGCAGAAAGGCAAGGTGTGCCTTTGGTAGTATTGCAGGTATAGAAGCCGTCAGTCACAAGCAGATTTGTGATAGTAGTCTTTCCGGCATCACCTGTCATTTTGGAGATAGTCGCCGGAGAATCTGTATATCCGTCAAGTATTTCACGTTCCAAATCTCCGTCCCAGTAAGTCAGAAAATTAATCGCTGGTCTGCGACAGTTCAGTGTATTGCCCTTGACATCTTTGACAGGCATAGAATCATCAGATTCTTTGTTGCCCCAGAGTTCTGCACCAGGATTGCCAGCCCAGACATTATCGCCGCAACATCTGCCTGTATCACCTGCACCATTATTATGGAAAATGATTTTCTTCTGGTCGGCATCATAGAATGTAACACCATAACCGGATTTTTTTTCTTCATGACAAATCCAGACTTCGATACCGGGGTTGGACGGGTCAAGGTCACCGACATGCATTGCATCGCCATGTCCCTGTTTAGTAGAATAATAAAGTGTTCCGTTATCGTCAATAATTGCAGGACCAGTAATAATTTCCTGTTTGCCGTCACCGTCCACATCAGCAGCCATGGAATTATGATTTCCGTCACCGTAAGCATTGCTTGAAGAATTAGAATTGCCGGAATCGTATGTCCAGAGTTTTTTCAGTTTTTTATTTTCAACAGTATAAGCTGTTGCTGTCAGTCTGGTATAATAGCCACGACCAGTAACAACACACGGATGCACGCCGTCAAGATAGGCTGTTGTTCCCCAGAATCTGTCTACACGGTTGCCATAGCTGTCACCCCAGGAAGAAACTGTGCCTCTTGCTGGCTCATAATTGACAGTATCCAATGCTGCACCAGTTGCACCGTCAAAGAGCGTATAATATTCAGACCCGGACAGCACATAGCCATTTGAATTTCTGTAATCTTTGGATGCATCTCCGATGGTTTTTCCAGTACCGTCAACAGTGCCGTCAGCAGTTTTGCAGGTCATTTCTGCCTTGCCGTCAAGGTCAAAGTCCGCAACAAAGAATTGTGTATAATGCGCTCCGGCACGAATATTCACGCCCAAATCAATTCTCCAGAGTTTTTTGCCGTCCAGCTTGTAGCAATCAATATAAACTTTATCCGTTTTGCCTTTCTGGGAATTGTCTTTTGAATTGCTTGGGTCCCATTTGACGAACAATTCATAAACGCCGTCACCGTCCACATCACCGACAGACATATCATTTGGTGTATAACTTGTACCGGGACGGTCAAGCTTGATATCATAATAAGTACTGGCAGATTTCAGGGTACAGGTATCACTGGAAAGCAATGCATTTCCATTGTAGCATTCTACTTTATAATTAGAATTTGCATTTCCGCTCTTATCCAGATAACAAGTTGCACCGTTGCTTTTTTCTGTACTGGTATAAATCAGTGTATTATCTCGATACAGCTTAAAAACGGCATTATCCGGGTCAGATGCCAGGAAACGCCAGCTGACAAGCATTCCTGAACCTGTTCCGACAGCGTTGATACCTCTGTCAAGATATTCCACAACAGGACTGTTTGCCGCAGAAACCGGAATTGTCAGCGAATTAGTAACAGAAAACAGTCCGCTCCATGCAGAAAGACATATTGCACCAGACAGCAATACAGCATTCACTTTATTTTTTTTCATAAGAATTTCCCCCAGATATTTTAGTTTATTTTTTTAACTATAAAATATTTCCTTTATATTTTATATTAAGAGTATCACAAAATCCGGTATTTGTCAATTGCAGAAATAATACAATTTATTGCAAATTTTATCTTCTTGCAAAAAGAGTTCTGATTAAAAAACAAACCGTCCTGAAACGGACGGTTTTCTGGTATGATTCAGTAATAGAAACTATCTTCTTTTACAGCAGATATCATATTTTTTATCAAAGATTAGCAAGAAAACCCCCGCCTCTTAGGCGGGGGATGAATTGCGTCCCACCTATTGACAAAAGTTTCTAAATATGAGATAATAAAAATAGAATCTTGAAAGGCGGTGAGAAAATGGCAAATAAGGCATATCAATTTCGGATATATCCTACAGAAGAACAAAAACTTCTGTTTGCAAAGACATTTGGCTGTGTCAGACTGGTATACAACTACTATCTGGAACAGAAAATTAAGCTGTACCAGAAAGAAAAAAAGA
>DJXC01000128.1 GCA_002449575.1 Ruminococcus sp. UBA7014 | reverse complement strand
GGTCAGCAAGTTCTTTCTGAATTTCAAGCAGATGTTCCTGAGAAAGCTTGTCAGTTTCTTTTTTGAGGGCGGTTTCTTCGATTTCAAGGCGAATGATGTGCCGGGAAATATCATCCAGTTCCTGTGGCATGGAATCCATTTCGGTACGAATCATAGCGCAGGCTTCGTCCACGAGGTCAATTGCTTTATCGGGGAGGAATCTGTCAGAAATATATCTGTCAGAAAGTGTTGCAGCGGAAAGGAGAGCAGCATCATGGATTTTGACACCATGGAAGACTTCATAGCGTTCTTTCAGACCACGGAGGATAGAAACGGTATCTTCAACAGTAGGTTCAGGAACGAGAACAGGCTGAAAACGGCGTTCAAGAGCCTGGTCTTTTTCGATATACTGGCGGTATTCGTTGAGTGTGGTTGCGCCGATACAATGCAGTTCTCCTCTGGCGAGCATAGGCTTGAGAAGGTTTCCGGCATCCATTGCGCCGTCAGTTTTTCCTGCACCGACAATTGTATGCAGTTCATCAATGAACAGAATAATCTGACCGTCACTTTTTTTAATTTCGTTAAGGACAGCTTTCAGACGTTCTTCAAATTCACCTCTGTATTTTGCGCCGGCGATGAGTGCGCCCAAATCCAGAGAGAAGATAGTTCTTTCTTTCAGGCTGTCGGGAACGTCACCCCGGACGATACGAAGGGCAAGTCCTTCGGCGATAGCAGTTTTACCGACACCGGGTTCACCAATCAGCACGGGATTATTCTTGGATTTTCTGGAAAGAATCCGGATAACGTTCCGGATTTCGCTGTCTCTGCCGATAACGGGGTCTAGCTTGCTGTGTCTTGCAAGGTCAGTTAAATCCTGACCATATTTTTTAAGCACGTCATAAGTTTCTTCGGGGTTTTCGCTGGTGACTCTGGTGTTACCTCTGACCTGCATCAGCACTTGTAAAAACTGATTTTTGTCAATCTGAAACTGTGTCAGGATTTTTTTGAGGTCATTATCCGGACTTTCGAGCAGAGAAAGAAAGATATGTTCCACAGAAACATATTCATCTTTCATTTTTGCCGCCTGTTGTTCTGCCTGATTCAGGACTTTATCGACATTTTGAGAAATCAGAATCTGACCGGGCTGGCGACCGCTGCCGGTAACAGCAGGCATATGATTGATGGCAGTCTGAACAGTATTCTGGAGCTGATTCAAATTGACATTTAATTTCTGGAGAAGCTGACCGATTAAGCCGTCGTCCTGACTGATTAATGCCTGAAATAAATGCAGTTGTTCGATATGCATATTCTGTGCAGAGAGGGCAAGACTCTGGGCATTCTGAATGGCTTCCATAGATTTTTGTGTAAATTTCTGAGCGTTCATAAAAAATACCTCCTATTAAATCATTTTCTGGATATTCTGTATTTCTTCACAGAAAGCAGTTTCCAGTTCCTGTGCTGAATTTCCGGCAAACCAAGCTTTCAGATAGCGGTCGAATCTGCGGACATAGTCGCCGAGCAGTTCGCCGAATTCTGTTTCTTCGGTATCGGGATTCCGGAGAGAGCGTTCCAGTCTGCCGGGGGAAAGCTGATATTCTGCACTGATATGCAGATACCGCTGTTCCAGCAGAATCCAGAGCCGGAAGAACTGCTCCAGAGAAAGCAGAAGTGTTTGATTCTGTGTCCGGAGCTGAATCCGGAGTTTTCCGACACAGTTGTTTTCCGGTTTTTTAAAGAGTTCTACAGAATACTGTACTGTAGGTTTATATTTATAGTTCAGCTGACTTTGCAGCGCACGGATATTTGCAGAATTCTGTTCCAGAATGCGGAACTGCTGCATCAGGGGCATCAGAGACTCCATGCCGGAAAAGATAGTCTGTATCCGCATTTCTGGTGTAATACAGGAAAAACGTTCTGCAAGAATCTGGTTGATAATATTGGAGCGGCTGCTGTGCATCTGATAAGCAAGTTCATCGACTTTTGCAACAACATCATCAGATAAGACAAGGCTGTAAATGCTTTTATCCATGGGTGATTATTCTCCTTTCACAAAAATTCTGAATTTTAAATCCGGATTATTAATTTTCACTGTAGTTTTATTATAGCACATCATTTTTAATTTGTCAAGAGGTTTATTAAAATTTTTATCAAATTTTTTAGAAAAAACAAAAACGTCCGACCTGACTGCCGGACGCTTTCATAAAGAGGAAGGTAAAATGTTATTTTACAGCCTTAAAATCTGGATAAAATCCATCTGCACTGCGAGCTGTAACGAAAAATCAAATCTTTCGACTGAGAGAAAATTCTCACTGCGCTAAAGTCAAAATATTTAACTTTTCTACAGTCCGTCTGTATTTTCTGCTTTTCATTCAAAAACGTTTGAGAGGGGGGACATCTTTGAACGACTGCATAAAGCAGTCACAAACTGAACTGTTTTTATTATTTTACATGATTTTCGCCTTCGTTTCAATACACAATCGTATAAATATATGACTTATTATTGCATTAAAATGCAGTTTTTTCTGATTTTTTTCATTTTTTCCAGTATAAATATGAATATTTTATGAAATCAAAGATTTCCATATCTTATTCATATTTTATTCATTAATCAATTTTGATTACATCAGTAAAATAGAAAGCCGCCGGATATGGAGGGTATCCGGCGGCTTTCTCAGAAATCGAGAGAGGTAAAAACTTATTTTTCATAGATTCTGTCTTCATAGCGGAACAGTGTCAGCTGAATGGTCATATTGCCGTTCAGGGTGCGAAGTTCGTCCAGGAATTTCTTCTGGTCTACATTATCAGGGAGCTGAATGCTGTAGATGCAGTCAAACAGAGAACCGAAATTTGTGGTCTTGACTCTGCGGAGTCTCCAGCTGGAAGTGTACTTGTTCAGGATAGAATCAAACAGATGCTCATAGTTGAGGTCTTCCGGAACGGTAATTTTCAGGGTCATGTCACTGGCTTTCGGTGCAGCATAGTTGAGCATGTTCAGTACATACATCACAATTGCCATGACGAGGAAGAAAGCGATTGCAACGGCGATATAGCCTTTTCCGACAACAACACCGCAAGCCATTGCCATGAAGACATAGCAGACATCTTTCGGGTCAGCGGCGATGCTTCTGAATCTGGTGAGTGTGAACACACCGGCAAGAGCCAGACCGCCTGCTACGGTATCAATCAGCATGAGCAGGACTGCCACAATCGGCGGGAGCATAATCAGTGTCAGAGCGTAACTCTGGGCGAAGCCTTCTTTTTTGTGGGTGAGCATGTACACGGCACTGATGCCGAAGCCAATGACAAGCGAGACAAGCAGAACGATAATAAACGTTCCAAAATCAGCAGTTGTGCGCTCTGTCAGTTCATCATATCCGATGATAGATTCAAATAAATTCATAATTACATACTTCCTTTCTGGTACATCATAGCATTGTT
>DJXC01000137.1 GCA_002449575.1 Ruminococcus sp. UBA7014 | reverse complement strand
CATGTCTGGGAACAGTCGGAACTTAAATATCCAAAGTTTTTACAGTTAGGACTTTACAAATCTGAATTTTTGTTGTATAATAAATAAGGGCATTTCCCCGGAAATATTTATTTAATTTAATCAATCAGGAGGAATTTAATTATGCTGACAATTACCTGTCTTGACCTGGAAGGTGTATTAGTACCCGAAATCTGGATTGCATTTGCAGAAGCAAGCGGCATTCCGGAACTCAAGAAAACAACCCGTGATGAACCGGATTATCACAAGCTGATGAATTACAGACTTGCTATCCTGAAAGAACATGGTCTTGGTCTGAAAGAAATTCAGGAAACTATCGCAAAAATTGACCCGATGCCCGGTGCAAAGGAATTTCTGGATGAACTGCGTTCACTGTGTCAGGTGATTATCATCAGTGATACTTTTACACAGTTTGCTGCTCCTCTGATGAAAAAACTCGGCTATCCGACAATTTTCTGCAATACGCTTGAAGTCGCTGAAAGCGGTGAAATCACTGGTTTCAAAATGCGCTGTGAAAAATCCAAGTATACCACCGTCAAGGCACTCCAGTCTATCGGATTTGAGACAATCGCAAGCGGCGACAGCTATAACGACCTCGGCATGATTCAGGCAAGCAAGGCAGGCTTCCTGTTTAAGAGTACTGAGCAGATTAAGAAGGACCATCCGGAACTTCCGGCTTTTGAAACTTATGACGAATTGTTAAACGCTATCAAAGCGGCTCTTTAAGAAAAATCAGAAAAAAACGGCACTGTGTTCTGTGCAGTGCCGTTTTTCTTTTCAGGGAGAATTTTTATGTTGGAATCATTGCTTGCTTATGCCAAAGATACATATCAGTCAGAACCGGAATATCTCTGGACAAGACTGCCGGAAGCTGCTATACTCCGGAATCAGAAAAATCAAAAATGGTATGCACTGTTCATGAAAATAGGAAAAGAAAAACTTGGACTGAACAGTACAGAATCAGTATGGGCTTTGAATCTTAAATGTGACCCGCTGTTTATCGGCTCACTTCTGGAAATGGACGGCTATTATCCGGCATATCACATGAATAAAAATCATTGGATTACCATTCTGCTGGACGGTACTGTCAAGGAACAGCAGATTCAGAAGCTTCTGGATTTAAGTTATCAGCTTACAGAAAAGAGGAAAAAATTATGAGTCAACTGGAGAAAATCAAAGAACTGAATCATATGCTTCTGGCAGAAATGCCGGAATATCGCTTGCAGGCAAACCGGATTTCTGTCGGTGACTATAAAGAACAAAGAATGCTTCTCAGAAGTCTGATGAATTTAAGAAATCCAATGCCGGCTTCCCAGTATTTTCTGGATTTACAGGATGAGTTTCTGCAATCTGAAAACCATGAAAAGGGAATTGTGCATGTTTCTGACCTTTCTGCTGTTCCGGCAGATAACAGACTTTTTATCTGGCAGGGCGATATCACCCGGCTGGATGCCGATGCAGTTGTCAACGCTGCCAATGCCGCTTTGTTAGGCTGTTTTATTCCTTGTCATAAATGTATTGATAATGCCATTCATTCAGCAGCAGGTGTTCAGCTTCGTGATGTATGCTTTCAGATGATGCAGAAACAAGGTCGGGAAGAACCGACAGGCTCGGCGAAAATCACAAAAGGCTATAATCTTCCTGCAAAATATGTGATTCATACAGTAGGTCCTGTGATTTATGATACAGTCACCGCCGAAGATAAACTCATGCTTGCTTCCTGTTATGCTTCCTGTTTACAGGTTGCTGCGGAAAAAAATCTGAAAAGTATTGCATTCTGCTGTATCTCAACCGGAGAATTTCATTTTCCGAATGCATTAGCCGCTGAAATCGCTGTAGATACGGTGCAGGCATACCTGAAACAGAATCCTGATACCAGTCTGAGAAAAATTATTTTCAATGTTTTCAAAGATTTGGATAAAGAAATTTATGAAGAAATTCTGGGAGTCTGAGCTGTTATGCTGTTTATACAGATAGTTACTGTCAAATATGACAAATATCAGCGTTGCAGCGAAAAAATGCGGAAAATCAATGCAATTCGATTTGAAGAAATTTCTGATGTCAGACCGGACTGTTCCGCCGGAGAAATCTGTTTCTGTAAAAAAAATGATACAAGAAAGCCTGCCAAACCTGCAAAGGCTGTACCCTATCAAGAGCATTTCCGTGTTTCGGAAAGAGTGTTTGTGCATAAACAAGAGGAGGATTATCAGATAGTTTATTCCAATCGTCCTGCACAGCAGTTTTTCAAGCCGGTTTTTACGCTTGGAAAAAATCAGTATGGCAGAGTCATTTATAATTACAGAACATCATCATTTGACAGTTACTGGGAATATTTCCGGATAATTATCAATTTTCTTGATACAGAGGAATCTGCATACCGTCCGAAACTGTTTTTCCGGAAAGAACCAGATTTTTTGTTTGAAGACTTGGCTTGGCTTCGCTACTGCGGAAAATATCATAAAAGGAGAATCACTAATGCACGGTAAAATTATTATTATAGAAGGTCTTGACGGCTGCGGAAAATCCACTCAGGTCAATCTGCTGAAAGAACACTTTACAGGCAAGAATTTCAGATTTCTAAGTTTTCCGGATTATCAGTCACTTCCCGGAGAAATCATTCTGGAATATCTGCATAAAAAAATTCCGGAAACCGATGCTGAAAAAAGTGCCTATTCTGCAAGCAGTTTCTATGCAATTGACAGATATATCAGTTATCAGAAAGACTGGCGTGTAGATTATGCACAAGGAAAAACTATCATTTCTGCAAGATATACAACTTCTAATGCTATCTATCAGATGACAAAACTCCCCTGTGAAAAATGGGAGGAATACCGGAACTGGCTTTATGATTATGAATATCAGAAGTTAGGCATTCCGCAGCCGGATGAAGTGATTTTTCTGGATGTTCCTGTAGAAGTTTCTCAGAAATTATTATCTGAACGCTATCAGGGCGAAGAATCTCAAAAAGATGCTCATGAATCAAACCCCGAATATCTGAAACGCTGTCATGATGCGGCACTTTATGCCGGAAGTATTGGCAAGCCGTGGAAATTTCTGAACTGCTGTGAAAATCATCAGATGAAATCTGTTGAAGCGATTCAGAAAGAACTGATTTCTCAGATTGAGTATATCCTGAAATGACAGATTACATGCAAATCCATAAAATGCCGTAAATCACGGGCTGATGCAAAGCATAAATTTCAAGGGCGTGTCTGCCGATAAAGTTCAGAAAACCGATGCCCTTCCACTTGATATTCAGAATTTTCTCACCGAATGCCTGATAGATGAAAAATCCAGTCAGAAATAGGAATATCCACGGAAGCAGAGAAAAATAATCCGTTGAATAAAATCCCCTCTGCGGGAAACCGAAATATGCTGTCAGATTGTTCCGGTAGAGAAATTCCGGCAGGGTGAACAGCTCATGACTGAAAAAGCCAAGAAATCTGTCATCAATATGTTTTGTAAATCCAAATAACAGAAAACTGATGCAAAATCCCGGTATTGCCGGGATTTTCTGTATCTGTTTCCGGATGCCTGCCATTATCAGCATACAAGAGCCAATCAGTGTCAGAACACCAAACAGAATTAAATCTTCCGGCATGAATAAAGCTGTAAATAGCGTGATAAATGCGCCTAAGCCGAAAACGGTAAGTCCTCGCCGAAGCAGATGCCGACTCATGCCGGAACAAAATCCCGATAACAGAATAAAATTCCAGCAGATACATTGCTGCCAGAGATATGCCCCCTGTCCATAATACCAGTTCCAGTTTACACCAAAGAGGTACACCAAGTCCCAGATACCGTGAAAAGCTATCATATTCAGAACTGTCAGCCCCCGGATACAGTCCAGTAAGTGACATCTGTTTTCAGTTGGTTTGGATTGCAGAAATTCTTTGAAATTCATAAATTAGTTTCCTCAGCTTTTTTATTTTTCCGGCAAAGCGTGACAGCATCCTGAACAGTGACAGCATTCCGAAAAATTCCGTGTGTCATACGACTGACAGCCGTTGTATAGAAACTGTTTTCGGAGAAAAATTTTTTCGGTGTATCAACAGCAGCAATTCTGCCGTGGAAGAATAAGGCACAATGGTCAGCGCATTCAGCAGCAAATTCAACATCATGTGTAACAGCGATAATTGTCATGCCGCTTTCTCTGAGTTGCCGGAGTACTTGTATCATTTTCTGTTTGGATGCCGCATCAATGCCCTTTGTCGGCTCGTCCAGAAGCAGAAGTTTTGGCTTGGCAGCAAGAACTCTGGCAAGTGCAGCAAGCTGCTGTTCACCACCGGAAAGGTCATAAGGATGCCGGTCAAGCAGTTTTTCCGTATCGAACGGCAGAAGAGAAAGTTCCGTTCCGGCAGCTTCCAGTTCTTTCCGGACGGTGTTTTTTAAAAAAACAGTCTGTACATCCTGCGGCAGAAGGGCAAGACAATTTTGATAAAGTGTATTTGCATGATAGCTTTTCAGATTTTTTTGAAAAATTTGAATCTTGCCGCTGTAGATTTTCAGCAGATTAGCGGCACATTTCAGAGATGTGGATTTTCCGCTGCCATTTTCACCCAGAATACAGAAAATTTCCTGCTGATATACTGTCAGATTCATGCCCCGGAGAATATCCGGTGAATGGCGTTCATACCGGAAATATACGTCATGAAATTCCAGTGCCGGAATGTCAGAATCCTGACAGGAACGTTCCGGAAGAGTATGCTCCTGATTTTGATAATGCTGTTCCAGAAATATTCTGCCTTCTTTCACGGTCAGCGGACAAAAACCACTGTGATGGAGCTCCGAAAAAATTCTGACAGCAGATGGAAATGCTGTCAGCAAATCCGGTTTGTCCTGAATTTCCTGAACTGCCTGACGAGGCGGCTGTATTGTCAGAATTTCGCCGTTCTGCATGATAATCAGTCTGTCACACAGCGGAATTGCTTCTTCCAGTCTATGCTCTGTGAGAATAATCGTCAGCCCCAAATCCTGATTCAGCCTTTTAATCACAGTAAGAAAGTCAGAAGCGGCTATCGGGTCAAGCTGTGCTGTGGGTTCATCCAGAATCAGCAGTTCCGGCTGCATAGTCATGACAGATGCCAGATTCAGCAGTTGTTTCTGACCTCCGGAGAGTTCAGAAGTGTTTTTTTCATACCATCCGCCAATACCGAAATAACTTGCCATTTCTGCAACTCTCCGGGCAATGGTATTCTGTGACAGATGCATATTTTCAAGTCCGAATGCCAGCTCATGCCATACTTTATCAGTTACTATCTGCTGTTCAGGTTTCTGCATGACATAACCAATTGTCATTGCTGATTCTGCTTCGGAAAGCTGTTCAACAGGTTTGCCTTTCAGAAAAATTTCTCCTGTTTTTTCTCCGACAGGAGTCAGTTCCGGTTTGAGCATGTTAAGAAGTGTTGATTTGCCGCTTCCAGTAGCACCGCACAAAACAATAAATTCTCCTTTCTGTATCGAAAATGAAAGATTTCGGATTGCTTTTTCCTGACAAAGCGGATAAGTAAAATTCAGATTTTTGACTGTAAGTATTTCCATTTTAAAGCTACCTCTGCTTCCAGAACTGATGGCAGCAGTACAAGAACTGTATAAGCCAACAAGCCCGCTGACTGCATAAAAGAATGTCCTGCCATCTGTATATAAGGATAAAATGTAATTTCAAGCTGTTGCATACTGGCAGCTGCTATGACAGTGCCGGATAAAATTAAAATTGATAAGATAAAAATAATATCTTCTTTCCGGATATGATAGACAGAAAAACTGGTTCGTCTGCCTGTGCCAAATCCCCGTGCTTCCATGGAAGCAGCAGTAATAATGCCGTTTTCCAGTATCCATGTGATGATAATATCCAGAATTCTGCCTTTTTCTTTGATAGCATCAATAAGATTGTCACTTTGATAATAACCCAGAGTTTTTTGGGTATCACTGACTTTTCTGCTCTGTTCGTTCAGAAGCGGAATAAAACGCAGTGTCATAGAAAGAATCAGCGCAATTTTAGGCGAAAATGTACCGAAAATGCAAAGTATTTTTTCGCTTGTCATAATCTGGGAAAAAGACCTGAGCCAGTAAAGCACAGCCAGAATCATCACAGAAGCATTTGCTCCATAAAGCAAGGCCTCCAGTGTAACAGGATTATCATTCAGGACAAACAGAACAGTCACGCCATTATGAGAAACCAGAGGATTGATTCCTGTCAGAATCAAAAACAGTATCAAAGAGAAAAAATGATATTTCACATGTTTCAAGTGATTCTGTATTATAAAATATATCATTGCGCCGATAAGAGAACATAAAAGCAGATAAGGATAGTTACAGAACATAGCAATTCCAGTAACAGCAAGAAAATAAATCATAATAGTAACAGGATGTAATTCTTCAATTGTCTGCACGGACTCACCTCCGGGAAGTTTTCTTTTAATTTATTATAGCATAGAATTGTCAGATTGTAAATATTTTATCAATAATTTTAAATTTTTTTAAAAAACCTCTTGACAAATCGAAAAATTTATGTTATAATATGAAAGTCGTCAGGGAAATCCTGAATGTTTATTGAATTATTTATCATAGGGGTATAGCTCAGTTGGTAGAGCAGCGGTCTCCAAAACCGCGTG